>QIMB01000364.1 GCA_003233615.1 Nitrospirota bacterium | reverse complement strand
GGTGAATAGAACGGATTAACGTTGAGGGCTGTGTGTGTTAGCGTACTGCCAGAGAACTAACTTTATATTATTATAATAATTGTTATTTTTTAATATGCGCAAGCTGTCTCAAACGTTCTCTTATTGCCCATAATGAGGACAATTGATTCTTTCGTATCAGCGAAGGAGCTAATTGTTCACTCGCCCCTGTAATCCGTGAGTTGTGCATGTTTTCATTATAAAAATATGATTTCATCTGTCATCGTCTTCCTTGGGAAGAATTCTTGTCATTGTTGCACTCAAATAAAAAGATCAAGTAAAACCAAGAAAGGATGTAAATGAAGTCCCTCAACTTTCTCGACTACTCCGTCGTAGCAGTCTATTTCTTGTTTATGCTCGGTATCGGATTCTACTTCAACCGGGTCAACAAGGGCGCGAAGGAGTATTTTGCAGGAGGAAGCATGATTCCCTGGTGGATGTCCGGTATGACGCTGTATATGGGTAATTTCAGTGCTTGGACTTTCACGGGTGCGGCAGGATTTGCATATAATACGGGTCTGTTCGCAATATTGTATTTTGGAACCTGGGGCATATCATATTTTGTAGGTTCACAGTTGACAGCTGCTAAGTGGCGAAGGACTCGTTCAATTTCTCCGGTAGAGTACACATACACCCGGTTCAATATCACGACACAACAGTTCTTCGGGTGGGTAGTGTCTGCTAGCTATATACTTGCTGCCGGTGTGCAGCTAGCTGCAACTAGCGAGATATTTGCTCCTGTCATGGGGGTGAATATAAGTACTGTTATCTTGGTTATGGGCACAGTAATACTTCTCTATACGTTTATGGGTGGGCTTTGGGCGGTTTCGATCACTGATGTCGTTCAGGGTGTCATTCTTCTAAGCGTGACTTTCATAGTAATGCCGCTCAGCCTTAACCTTGTTGGAGGTCTTGGGGGGCTTCTCAAAGCTCTTCCTTCGTTGAGTTTGGATCACATATACAACGGGATCCATTACGGAACAAATTGGTTAGTAGGAGTGTTCGTGATCATGTCGCTTAGTACGGCTGCCGGTCAGGCACAGAGGTTCTATAGTGTGAAAGATGAGCGAGATGCAAAGCGCGTCGGAAAAATGGCCGGCATACTCTTCCTGACGGTGCCTTTTGTTTTCGGCATTCCACCCCTTGTTGCTAGCGTCATTTGGCCAAATCTTGCTCAAATCCCGTTCTTTCATCCGTATGTGGGACACAACCCTCAAGATCTTGTGTTTGTCGCATTGGCCCTCAAGCTTCTTCCGAACGGTGTGATAGGTGTTTTCCTTGCAGCAATGCTTGCTGCTACAATGAGTGCGCTAAGCACAGTATATAATTTAGTATCGTCAATATTTTCCCGCGATATTTATCAGGGTCTCATTAACAAGTCTGCTAGCGACCAAAAACTCTTAAAAGTCGGTCGTATCTCTTCGATCCTCATCGGGGTTGTTGTTATGCTAGAGGCTATCATATTTGCAAAGAGTAAGTTCGGCATCTTCAATCTGATGCAGGTCTTCTTCACGTTGCTGAACATTCCCATCGTGCTTCCGATCGCTTTGGGACTGTTAATCAGGAAGGCTTCGAGGTGGGCAGGTATCGCTGTGATGGTTTGGGGACTTATTATAGGAATAACCACGAGGTATGTCTTGGGATGGACAATTGGCGAGCAGATATATGCTCAATTTGTGTCAACCCTTGTGCTGTTTGTCGAGTCCTATTCGCTGGGCATCCTTTACAAGAAAAGCAAAGAACAATCGGCGGTGATCTCATCAGTTGTGGCTATTGCCCTTTTTGTTTTCTTCCTGATGACCGCCTCAACTCCTTTGAACGGAGTTATCATCTCATTGATCGCCACGTCCGCTGCAGCACTCGGAATAAGCCTTTTTATCTTTTCGCATCTCTTTGGGACAGAAACGGAGGAGCAGAGGAAAGTGGTAAATAAGTTTTTCAAGAAACTTGATACGCCTGTCGATGTAATGAAGGAAGTTTTTGGAGCTGGCAGAAAAGAGATATCCACTTTTCCGGTTATCGGCGGTATAACGATGTTCATGGGACTTCTCGTTAGCCTACTATTTTTTTCTGGTGTGCCGAGAGAACAAATGTCAATTATTGGTATTTTGGCAAGCATTTTGGTTCTGTTCGGCGCCATAATGTTGTACTTTGGAAAACGTTCTCGGAAAAGTGCTAACCAGCAGTCGAGCAGTATTCAGAAATCACGGAAAATCAAGTAGGGCATCCATCATACATAGGAGATGCTGTGGTAACTAAATTGATATCGACCAATTATACTTATGCACTGGATACAGAAGCCTTTCTTTCAACAATGGTACTTCTCCCATAAATGGTGAGTGCTTAGAAAGCGTCATTGAAAAAAGGTATATTTACTACGACTTCTGCTACAATATCTGTATGCCATACTCTGATCAGTGTATGGAATCATGCGAGCCGATCTTTCTGTAATTCTGATCAATTTAGCTTCATTCTTACTTGCTACAACGATTCTTGTATTAAAGGTCGTGAATGGTTAAGCAAAATCTTCTAAATATAACGTAAGTATACCAACTTCTTTTGCTGGATTGAACATGCGGAGTCTGCTTTTCGTGGCTTCCAACCACAAATCAGTAAATGGACTAGTTTAATAAAAAAAAGAGGAACAAAAATTTGGTTTTTAGAAAACTATGAGTAATATTTTAATAAAATAACGGTATCAATAAAATAGTTTTTAAAGGTACCCTTTTAAAAAACAGGAGTTAAAGATGAAGTCTAATAAGTCAATTTTGATGCGAGCACTTGCGTATTCTCTGTTAGCTGCAATCGGAATATTGTTGGTTAGCGATCAGGCTTTCGCGAAATACTCGGAAAAGACTATCCATGTTTCGGTAATGAACGTAGAGGGGAATTGGGAAATAACCGGGGACTTACCCCAACAGGCACTGCTCATAAGTCTTCAGGGACTTGTAAATAGAACTGCTCCAAGATTGTATTTGTTGTACGGTTTGCACTATGTTTACACGAATACCCAAGCACTTCTCGATTTCTATCATGAACAACATCACGTGGACTACATGATGATTAAGTCGGTTCCCGATGCCCTTGTGAAATTCCGGAAATACGTGAAGGGATACATAGTTTATGACCAGAAGATTAGGGACTCAATTGTGCTCTCGTTTACGGCTGCGGGAATCATGGATGGTGTCGTTGTTGCTCCAGATCAGATCCCGATGATGGAGAAGCTTGGTTTCAAGATGCTTGCCGATTTTCGCGGGAAGTTCGAGAACATGGACACGACCCAGATATACAAGTGGGCCTATAATCATTATTGGAACAAGAGCAGCCATAAGGAGCTTATTTACATGGGAGGCGAAGAGGGGAAAAGAATGCAGCCGGGGGTTGCCGATATGGGTATTGCAGACAGAGCCTTTTTCTACGATCTATCTACGCTGCCATCGTCGGTAACCCAGTATAAACTCGTTTCCATGCTTTACAGTAAGATGAAACCGTTTTCTTTCCTCTTCGGCTGGCACTCCTACATGAAGGATTATGAGCATTCGTACGTAACGTTGGCTTCACATTACGCTCTTCGTGTTGAGGGGCTGAACACACTTCCCAACATGAGCTTCAATCGTTGGATCAAACTTCCTCCCGGCTATAAGTTCAAAGCATCTCACAGTAATCTGAAAAATCTCAAAGTAGAGAAAAAAATATACGTATCTTTCATTCAAAGTGACGGACTCGGAATCGGTGCATGGCTCAGACCCGGACGCGGACAAATTCCCTATGGGTGGGAAGTAAATATGTATTTGTATCACTACGCACCGGCGATATTGCAATTCTATTATGAACAGGCTACGCCGAATGATTTCTTTATCGGAACGCTAGGTGGTCCGAGTTATATGTATCCCAAAGCAATACCTCCGAAGTATTTGCCTACGGCAATCAAGATGGCTTCAAAACTCATGAAGGATCTTGATCTAAACATGTTTGAGATTTTCGATGCTTCCGACTCACTGACTCGGGATCTACCAAAGAATATCGTTGACGCTTATTTCAAGTATATGCCGAATGCCATCGGTTTCGTGAATGGCTACGGACCGGCTCATACGTTCGCTGTCAAGAATGGTAGAGCATTTATGTCTTTTGATTACTATCTGCCTCCAACACGGTCAGAGAAGGAGGTGGTCGGAGATCTTAAGGAACTCGCGACTCTTAACCCCAAGCGGCCATATTTCCTCTTTTTTCATGTGCGCGAGTATACCGACGTGAAGGAAGTCATGGACATAATGAAACATTTGGGTCCTGAATTCAAAATTGTACCTATAGATGAGTTCCTGAAGCTTGCTGCGATGGATCCGACTTTCAAAACACAATATCAATTTACACGTTAACTTCAAAGGCTTGAAAATGAAAAGAGAAGTTTTTCACAATTGGACAATTATGGTGATCTTTCTGATCACAGCTTCGATACCGGGCCTCAGCAAGGCTCAGAGTTTCGTAGGTACATGGAACTTCGATAAGTCACAGAGCAAGAATGTCGGTGCGTTCTTCGAATCCGGCGAGATGCGGTATCAGATGAAGATCATTCCGGAAGGGAACGGAAAGATGGTAATCGAAGATTTAACAAGCACCGAGGCGGGTTGGAGGAAATCAAAGCTCAACGTAGACCTGAACGCACCTGAAACAACCTCTATACATCCGAGAGGAAACCTTGCGAGTTTCAGTTTTGAAGCAGTTGCTATCGGACCGAATCAGACGATAAAGACAAAGGCGGTGCAAGGCAGCGACAAGTTTGCATTTGACCTCACGTCGTATTTCACTGTGCTCGTATCGCAGGGTACTTACAATATAGTATTGCATAGTCATTACAAGTTGTCACCTGATGGAAAAACGCTCACGGTCACCGAGACCAGGAATTCCAGAAAATACGATAAGCAGGCAGTGTACGTCTTCCACAAAGCGGACTGAGACATATACCGACATTTAATTTAACGTAATCAGTGTTTATGCATTAAATTTTGAGGACATAAAATGAAAAGACATATCTCTTTTGTGTTGATGATCGTGATCGCCTTTCTGCTTGTTGTTTCAGTGTCGAGTGTAAGCAGTGCCCAGGGATTCGCCGGAACGTGGAATATTGATAAAACACAGAGCAAGCACGCCGACTTTTTTGATGAAGCCGGAATTATTATAAGAATAATTCCTAATGGCAACAACAGGATGACTATTGAACAGGTCGCGACTAGTGAGTACGCCGAAATAACAACTACAACCAATGTTGTCCTAAATGGTTCTGAGACTACCTCTGTCTGGCCTAGTGGGGACTTGCCCATATTCGGTTATGAAGCCGTGGCAATAGGGTCTGATCAAACCGTTAAGAGCAAGGCGGTACAGGGGAGCGACAAATCGTCGTTTGACCTGACCTCCTATTTCACGGTTGTGGTGTCCCAGGGCACGTATAAAATCGTGTTGCACAGTCACTACCAGCTCTCATCTGACGGGAAGACACTGACAGTGACTAACACCAGGAATTCCAGGAAACAGGGTGAGCCTGTGGTATATATTCTCCACAGGATAGACTGAGCACAACCTTTTGTCACGTTTAACTCCAAGCACTTTTGTGTGACACAAGTTATGTGAAACATAATGCCAAAGAATCTAACCAATTAGGATAAAAAGAAGGTGTTTCGGATTCTTTTGCACATTGATTCATGAAATATGGTATATAACAAAATGCAGCTACAACATATTCTTGGAATTGACATAGGCGGAACAAAGACGGCTGTAGTGTGCGGGACATCGTCCGGCGAGATTCTCTTGCGTAATGAATTTCCAACAAAGCCCGATCGAAAATTTCAGGAATACTTTAATGAATTGTGCAGAGTTATATCGGCGGTTTTGAAAGATGGATCTGGTGCTAGAGCCATCAGTGTGTCTGTTGGCGGACCTTTAGATGTACCTGAGGGGATAATTAAATCTCCTCCACATCTTCCGGGATGGCACGATATACCCTTAAAGAAATTGCTTAGCGAAGAGTTCAAGCTTCCGGCATACATCGAACACGATGGAAACGCAGGAGCTCTGGCGGAATACTTTTTCGGAGCTGGGAGAGGTTCACGCAGCATAGTATTCCTTACATTGGGAACCGGTTTCGGAGCCGGACTCATACTCGATGGACACCTTTATAGAGGATCAAGTTTTACGGCCGGTGAGATCGGGCATATTAGAGTTACCGATGATGGTCCTTTTGCTTATGGAAAGTACGGCTCCTTGGAGGCATATTGCAGCGGGGCAGGGATGGAGAAGTTGGCCGGCGTAATGTTTCCCAACTGTTGGCCCGGTGGGATCTCTGCCCGCGAGCTTAGCGATCTTGCCAATAGCGGAGATGCACATGCAATTGCAGTCCTCGAAAGATCAGGAAAATATCTCGGTCGCGCCTTTGCGTTAATAGCAGATTTGGTGAATCCTCAGAAGATAATATTAGGCGGATTAGGATTTAGGTTGGGTTCGCTTCTCATGCGTCCGGCTATGGAGGAGTTTAAGAAAGAAGCTCTTCGCGAATCGTTCGAGGTTTGTGAAGTCGTTCCTGCGCAGCTTGCTGAGAAAATCGGGGATCTGGCTGCTATTTGTGCGGCTATCGATCAGGGTGGGATCAAGTGACACATTATCTATTGATCAATCCTAACCTGGACAAGCCGGAATCAAAAAGGGATTTATATTGAAAAATTAACAGTACAAGTAAATTTTGAAGTATGAATGTATGTAAATGTATGACT
>QIMB01000366.1 GCA_003233615.1 Nitrospirota bacterium | reverse complement strand
ACCTACGAACTAGAAGACCTCATCCGCACCACCCTCAAAGAACTCGCCAAAGGTTAAAGACCATAAACATGATGTGTGATTTTCACACCTAATGACTGTTGTCCCATCCTTGTGAACGGCCTTAGTGCAGACGTGATTTCTTAGGTCTGAAGTCGGCATTTCTCGTGTGTTCTTGGATACAGAATAATCTGGTTCTTCGATACAGGGAACGATGTGGATCATCAATAGAAAACTGTAGCAATCGACAGAGTACGAGACCTATCTATGTGTGTGCGCATCCGCACTTACCTAACAGAGCGAAATCGCTCTTTCAAGAAAATTTCATGACTACTTGAGGAAAGGTTCATGATCGTGAATGGTAAAAATAGTGCATTATTTCAATAGATTATAAGATTTAACGGAACTTAAAATCATTTGGGAATGCTGTTTGCATCTCTTTGTGAATCATTGTTGGATTTTTTTTCTTAGGAGGACACCATGGACCCAATTTTTGATTTAGCGATGATTGTAGTCGTGGCAGTCATGGTCGCCTTTAATATTTTTGCATAACGCTGCCGATTTATTCTCTTATTCGACAGGCTGAAGCCGTAACAGTATTTCCTCACCTGAATTTCACTTCTCCTTCTTTTTCTCCTAAAATCTTTCTCCATAAAATTAACAACGTATTTATACGTAGTTAAAACTTCATAAGTTCGAGATTTTTAAGGAATTTTTGTTGAATTTCCTTGATGTCTTATTTTTTTATTGATATGGTTTAGTTCAATATCTATTCTTGGAAAAGCGTGATGCCAGCAGTGTAAGTCTGCGGGCCTCAACGATTTTCTCTACGTAAAACATGCTTTGACCCAATTGTAGGGTAGCTGACTCGGAATAAAGAGCGGCTTCAGTGCAAGCCGGTTTGTGGCTCTGGATGTCAATTCAGAAACCATGGCCGGCTTTTTTTATTGTGGGCACCTCTAACAACCCCAACATCCTCGTCGCACTCATCGCAACAAAAAAATAAATATGACCGAAGTTCCAAGAGGGAGTATTTCCGATCTGTCCAAGAACTGGCGAGCAGATATGCTTTCCGGTTTTCTCGTGTTTTTAATCGCCCTCCCCCTTTGTCTAGGAATTGCGTTGGCCTGTGGCTATCCGGCCATTGCGGGAATTTTTACGGCCATTATCGGTGGGATGCTGGCCACTTTCTTTAGCAATTCCGAACTTACGATTAAAGGGCCGGCAGCCGGACTCATCGTTATTGCCATCGGCTGCGTCACCGAGTTCGGGTTTACCGGGGGAAAAGATCCGGCCTTGGACCTTCAGGCGTATCGTCTTGCACTTGGGGTCGGAGTCGTGGCAGGAATTATCCAAATTTTCTTAGGAATATTTCGAGCAGGGATTTTAGGAGAGTTTTTCCCCAATTCAGCGGTCCACGGTCTACTGGCTGCGATTGGGATCATCATTATGGCCAAACAATTTCCTATTGCCATGGGAGTGAGCCCTGAGGGAACACCTCTCGAATTACTTGCGAATATTCCCCGGTTTGTTATGGAGATGAATCCCCTGGTCGGCCTCATCGGCATTATGAGTCTCCTCATCATGTTTAGCTATTTGTTTATTTCCAATCCTAAACTCAAAATGATCCCTGCTCCCATGGTCGTATTGCTCATCACCGTGCCGCTGGCGATGTATCTAAATTTCAGTCAAGACTTCAATGGTCAAGAGTATCCCCTTGGGAAGGCTTTTCTGGTCGCCGTGCCGGAGAACATGTTTCATGCGATCACGTTTCCGGATTTCTCCGGATTGCTGACCACGACAGGATGGAAATATGTCGTTATGTTTGCCTTGATTGGAAGTATCGAATCCCTATTGAGTGCCAAGGCGATCGATGGAATTGATCCTTGGAAGAGGAAGACCGATCATGACCGGGATATGTTGGCCGTTGGGATAGGGAATACTATTGCAGCTTTTGTAGGCGGACTTCCTATGATCTCAGAAATTGTTCGAAGCAAGGCCAACATTGACAACGGCGCTCGAACGCGCTTTGCCAACATATTTCATGGAATGTTTCTCTTGCTTTTTGTGGCGTTAATCCCCGGGTTGATCAATCAGATTCCATTAGCGGCCTTAGGCGCAATGTTGGTCTTTATCGGCTATCGTCTCGCCTCACCACAAGAATTTATCCACATGTATCATGTCGGACGTGAGCAGTTTATTATTTTTGTGTCCACTATCATTGGTGTCCTTGCGACAGATTTGTTAATGGGCATTGCCATTGGAATCGGTGTCAACATGGCGTTGCACCTAAAAAATGGTGCGCCTATGCTCTCACTGTTTAAACCTCAAATACTGGTGGAACGAGAGGAAGGCCGTGCGGTAACGGTGAAGGTCAAAGATTCTGCCATTTTTAGTACATGGATTGCGTTGAAAAAAACGTTGGATGGTCTCGCGAGTGAACCCCATGTCGTCTTGGATTTGTCAGACACCTTCCTGGTTGATCACACGACGATGTCAAAGCTCCATGAAATGGAAAAAGATTTTCAAGAACGGCAGTCTACGCTGGAGATTACGGGGTTAGACCACCATCAACCCTTGTCGAATCATCCTGAGGCCGGGAGAAAAAAGCTGAGGGAATAAATGCTTTTTAATTGGTGGCGTAGGGTTGAATCGGGAGTGTTAGTGACATAACGCTGATGGGTTCAACAAAATATTGATTCGAGGTCTTGGTCGAGTGAAAACACAATCACTCGTTCTCCAATGTGGACATCAATGTCGGTAAATAATCCCACGACGCTGGCTCCCGTAATTTCAGTCAATTGTGCGCAGAGTTTTTCGCGGCCTTGAGATATCAAATTTTGACGCATGGCTTTGACCATATCCACCCCCTCGTCACTTTTTGCCAATTGGCGTTCTGCCGGGGTAAGGACGCCTTTCAACCGGACCAGGACCAGATCACGGAGAATAAAGGCTTTAACATCCATAGGACCTCGCCCCATGAATTCTTGCTCAAACTTGATAATGGCATTACGAATGGCCGTCTCGGTCTCGCCTTTCGTTCGTCCGTTTTGCATAATTTCAGAATAACCTGTTGACCTCATCGTGCGCAAAAAGTATTGAGGCTTTCGTCATGAGTATTTGACAGCTCACGCAACTAGGAGAGTGCATGTTTTCTACATCAATAATCCAAAAATCCCAATCCTTAACTCAAGCCGAATGAGTACGTCTCCGTCATGTCATCGAGGAAGCCAGCGAACCGATTGCGCAATTTTGGCCGATGAAGACATTTATCCACCATACCCCCATTCATGGGTTAGAACACCTGCCGTTTGATCACGTTATTTCAACGGTTTTAATAAATATCGAAGAGGTAAACCAAGCCGTGTGGCTAAAGGGCATCCTTCCGGTTCATCAGGCATGGAAAAACAATGAATTCATCTAAAGACAAAAAAATTATTATTATTGCTGGCCCTGATGGAGCAGGAAAGACAACGTTTGCTGCCGAGTTTTTACCTCATGAGGCCGCGTGCCCTGTTTTTGTCAATGCCGATCTGATTGCAGCCGGGTTGGCCCCTTTTGAACCAGAACGTGCCGCATTGAAAGCTGGAAGGTTAATGTTGACCGAGATTCATACCAATGCACACAAAGGGATTACCTTTGCATTTGAAACCACCCTGAGTGGTCGCACTTATGCCAGACTTATTCCTAAATGGCAGAATATGGGATATTGCGTGAAGCTTTTTTTCCTACAACTGGATTCTCCAGAACTGGCTATGGCCCGTGTGCGTCAAAGAGTCAGGGCCGGTGGTCATCATGTACCTGAGCAGGTCATTCGCAGACGTTTCGATGCAGGCTTACACAATCTGCATACCTTATATCAACCACTTGTCGATGAATGGGCGGTGTATGATAATACTGGAAGGATCCCGAAACTGATTAAGGAGTATATGAAATCATGAGTAGCCGTCAATTGCATCCGGAGACGTCGCAACAACAAAGAGACCCTGATCTTATTCATGCAGAAACTGCCATGAAGCGCGCAGCTATCAAAGCCAGGAAGTTGGCACAGCAAAACGGTACGGCTGTGGTCATTGTCGAAAATGGAATTATCAGTGAAGAATATCCAGATCACATCTATTCAGATCAATCAGTGAAGTAAGGGGTTGCTTCATTAGGATAGAAAGAATCACTGCAGGTATTCTGTTCAATACAGATTTTCAGTGGAATCCATCACTAAAATTCGATTCCCATCGAGCGCAAAAAAATACTGAATAATCAGAGAAAACGCCAATAAGACCATGATTGCTCAAGGAACAACGGAACAAGCCCCCCCACTTTCCCAAGACGAACGCCTACATCTCCGTCATATCATTGAGGAAGCCAGCGAACCGATTGCGCCATTCTGGCCGATGAAGACGTTTATTGCCCAAAATCCCATTCACGGATTGGAATACCTCCCCTTCGATCAAGCCATTCGAAAAGCTAAACATCTGTTGGGAGGGAATGGATACCTAGCCAATGAAGAATATCGCCAATTCTATCGTGAGGGCCGAATCACTGAAGAAGGAGTGAGGCGGGCTTTTGAACGAGTGGGGCCTCAAGAGGAAAAACAATTCGACATTCGGGTTGGCAGTCGTCAGATTACCGCAACGGATGTCTGGCGATTGCATTTGTTATTTGGGCTCGAGGCTTTAGATCCCGCGTTGTTGACTTGGGAATTTACTGGCATTGGAGCCACTCAACGATTTCGTCAGGATCTTCCGGAAGAATCAAAACAACGCATTATTCAACGAACAATTGAGGAATGCGAACTGTGTCGGGACTATCCCGAAGAAGCGTATCTGACCAATGTGTGGAAAAGCGTCTTGTCCGCATTGGGTCTTTCTGATCCAACAAGCCATCATTATTCTTCGAATCCTCAGTCTCTATCGCAGACTCAAACCTCACAGGAAGAACCACGTTCTCCACGAATTTCCTTACCAGCCCAACGAACGATGAGTGATTGGGTGGAGACGTTGACCGGTTCTTCAATTGTTGAACAAGTGAATAATCAACTCATCAAATGGATTGCCGCTTTTGTTGATGAAGGGTTGGCGGGATGGGAGATGCCTTTACGACAGAACGGGTTCTACCATGCCTGGAGAGAATTAGCGCAACATGATCACACAGGTTCCCTCATAGGGATTAAAGAATTTTCCCAAAAAGTTCGTGATCTTCCAGATGAGCCAGAAGATGCCATTGTGCGTAGTTTGCATCATCTTGGCATTCCCAAAGAACGATGGCGTGACTACCTTTCCCGACAATTATCCCAATTACCCGGGTGGACAGGGCTTATTCGTTGGCTGGGGGAGAACCCGGCGTATCATGCCCAACGTCAGCATCCTATTGATCCGATGCAGTACCTTGCTGTCCGTCTGTTCTATGAAGTGGAGTTGGTTCACGTTGAATGCCAGCGGTACTGGGGCATTGCTGGAATATTGCCAAGCATAGTCGCCTATTGGCAGAACCGTCCTGACGAATACAAACAGTTGATCGGTCCGGATTCTCATGCTCCTGATCAGTATACTCAGGGAGTGTGTCGTGATGCCTGGCGTCTTTTCCACTTAGCTCAATTTCTCGAACTCTCTCACATAGAAATTCAAGATCTCTCTCCAGACAACCTCAACACCCTCCTCAATTGGGTAGAGGGTTTTCCATCGGATCGGCATGGTCCGGTCTGGTTAGAAGCCTATGAAGACGCGTTTCGTGAAAATTTGATTGCACAATTATCCGCGCATCGTGGCACGGTTCCTGACGAAGATGATCGGCCACGAGCGCAATTAGTGTTCTGTATAGATGTGCGGTCGGAATCCTTCCGTCGTCATATCGAAGCTCAAGGGCCGTATGAAACGTTCGGGTTTGCGGGGTTCTTTGGTATTCCCATCAGTCATCAAGCCTTTGATAGTGAGGAACGGTCTGCCTTATGCCCGGTATTACTTTCGCCTAATCATGCAGTCACGGAAATTCCTCGATCCGGAGAAGGCCAGGCCTTGCAACGTTATTCCTCAGGAACTCGATGGCATCAACTGGGACATCATCTGTTTCACGATCTGAAACATAATCCGGTTAGCTCGCTGATGCTGATTGATGTGCTAGGGCTTTTCTTTAGTGTCGGTTTAATCGGCAAAACATTGATTCAAAAGCCTTTCCATGCGATGACGGCAAGAATCCAAAGATGGTTGACGTATCCAGTCCCGACACAGATCGCTGTTTCCTCCCCACCCGATCCTCTTCACCCGAAATTTGGCGAGGTAGAAAACGAGGGGATTCCCGCAGGACTCGCCCAGGGCTTTTCTGTAACCGAACGGGCAACCTTCATAGAAAATGGACTTCGGGCGATGGGACTGACCAACAACTTCGGTCGGTTGGTCGTCCTCTGTGGCCACGGAAGTCAGACAGACAACAATCCGTATTTCGGGGCATTGGATTGTGGAGCCTGTGGCGGCAATCCCGGGGACCCCACTGCTCGTGTGTTTGCAGCTATGGCCAATGAGTCCGAGGTCCGTCGTATCCTGAAAGAGAAAGGGTTGATGATTCCTGATGACACCTGGTTTCTCCCAGGCAAGCACACGACGACAACGGATCGGGTCACGTTTTATGATGTCGAAGAGCTGCCCGAGAGCCATGCCGAGGATGTACGTGTGTTGAGACGTGATCTTGAGCAAGCAGGAGCCCACCAGGCGTTAGAACGGTGTCATCGCCTCCCAGGTGCGTCGGCCGCGATTTCTCCCGAGAGGGCCTTTGTTCACGTGAAGGAACGAAGTTGCGATTGGGCCAATCCTCGGCCCGAGTGGGGGCTGGCTGGCAATGCATCTTTTCTCATCGGAAGAAGGAAATTGACCAAAGGTCTCGATTTAGGCGGTCGTGTCTTTTTGCACTCCTATGCTCCTGTTTCAGATCCCGAAGGTGTCATGCTCGAAAAAATTATGACGGCGCCCTTGATTGTCGGGGAGTGGATCAACATGGGCTATTACTTTTCCGGAGTTGACCCTTGGTTCTATGGAGGCGGGAGCAAGGTGATTCATAATGTCGTCTCGGGGATTGGCGTCATGCTAGGAAGCCAAAGTGATTTACAAACAGGCTTTCCCTTGCAGACGGTGAATGATGGAGACCTCCATTACCACGAACCGATGCGGCTGCTGGCGATCATTGAAGCGTCGCCACATGTGATCTCACCTATCATTCAGAGGCATGCCATCCTACAACAATTGTTTCATAATCAATGGGTCAATCTCGTCGCCCTAGATCCGAACACGTTTGAGTTTCATCGATATAACCCTGATGCCACGTGGGAACCTATTCATATGAATCAACTTGCAAGTGTCACAACCTAATTTTGTCGGTTGAGCAGTGGGGGAAACCCTGTTATAACATTTGATACATCATACAGATGATTGGTGCCTTCAACCGCATCCTATTTCGGATTCCGATTGAGGGACTCAAACCACTTTGAGGAGAAAATCTTCCCGGCATGTAGGGTAGCTGGTTCTGTCTTGATCGCAAGTCCGGTAAAAGTACGAGCCGACCAGACGCTATTCGAATGAGGTATTCGAAGCATCCGGTCGGCTTTTTTTTTGGGGAAAGATGAACGAAGCGTCCATGGGGCAGTTTCAGTTTTTTGTACAGAAGACAGCATGAGACCGATATCTTCTCAATTCTTAATTCTCAAGACAGCAGCATTATTTGTGATGTGGGTGATGCTATCGGGAAAATTTGATATCTTCCATCTTGGATTGGGTCTCGTACTGTCCTTCTGTGTTGCATGGATCAATTCCGGCCACTCAACTTTTGTTCCCCGGTTTCGTCTGTGGGGAAAAATTCTATTGTATCTCCCATGGCTCTTTACGCGGATTGTTCACAGTAGCCTGCATTTAACAAAACTCATCCTTCATCCTCGTCTCCCCATCCATCCCCGTTTGATTCGTTATGAATCGACATTGCAAGAACCACCTGCAGTCGTCCTTCTAGGCAATTCTATTACCTTAACGCCTGGAACCATCACGGTAGAAGTGAATGGACGAGTGCTCCTTGTACATGCCATGGATGAGGTCTCGGGTGAAGATGTCACGAGCGGACGGATCGAATCCAAGATTGCCGAGGTTTTCGGGGAAAGAGCGCCAACCTCATGACAACCTTTTTCCTGTTTGTGCTGTTAGTGCTGACTGGTCTGATTGGCGCCTATTTGTATCGCGTTCTTCAGGGTCCGACGATTTTCGATCGTGTACTTGGGCTGAATGGGATCTCAACGAAAGCGATTATCTTACTGATCGTGATTGGTATCGTTTATGACCGGGTTGAGATGTTTATTGATATCTCCACCGGCTATGCGTTGCTCAATGTTGTTGGAGCTTTAGCCGTGGCCAAATACCTAGAGCAAAAAGGACTGCCTTAACCCTGCCTAGCCGGAACCAAACAAGAGGAAAACTCCGAAGGCGGGAAGCGTATAAAGGGAG
>QIMB01000396.1 GCA_003233615.1 Nitrospirota bacterium | reverse complement strand
CCCATTATCATGCTGACAGGAACAACTAATCGTGAAATCGATTTGCAATCCATTAAGCTGGGTGCCGCGGATTATGTCATCAAAGGGGAAACCAACCCGAGTCTCCTTGAACGAGTCATTCGTCATGCTCGTGAACGCCGCAAAGCCACCATAGAACGCGAACAGTTAACCCAACAGCTTGTGGAAAGTTCCCGACGCTTGGGCATGGCTGAAGTAGCCGCCGATGTCTTGCATAACATTGGCAACGTGCTGAACAGTGTGAATGTGTCTGCCGGCCTGATTGCCCAACATGTTCGTGACATGCCCATACAGGATGTGAATCGTACATCTGCCCTCCTGGACGCTCATCAGGATGACATAGGAACGTTTCTTACCCAAGACGCCAAAGGACAACGGATTCCAGCATTTTTGAGACAGCTCGGGGGTGATTTATACAATCAACATGTTCAAACATGCCATGATCTGGATACGTTACTTTCCCAAATCGAGCATGTAAAAAACATCATTGCCGCTCAAGATGCTGTCGCTCGAACCAGTAGCATCCATGAACCGGTATTATTGAAAGATCTGGTCGAATCGGCCTTAACGATTCATTCGTCGGAATTTACCAAGTATCATATTGCCATCATCCGAGACTATGTTGACCTACCCCAAGTCATCACTGATAAGCAGCACATCGTCCAAATTGTGGCCAACCTTCTTTGCAATGCCAAGGAGGCAATTCGCCAACAAGGCCCAGGGCCACATACTTTGACGATTCGGATTTCACCACATTCGGACGACAGGAACAGGATCGGCATTCACGTCAGTGATACGGGAATCGGCATTCCCACTGAAAACCTGCACCGAATTTTTTCCCAGTCCTTTTCGAAACAGGGCAACGGACAGGGAGCCGGGCTCCACAACAATGCGTTGGCCTCCAAAAACATGGGTGGCTCTCTCACCGCTTCGAGTGAAGGCGAAGGCCGTGGGGCAACATTTACGCTCGAATTCCCCGTCAAATTCCTGGAGATCCCCGCCTAATTCAGGGAAATGGAAGAGGGATCCTTCCAGTTGCGTTATACGGGTTCTTCCTGTAACGTCATAGATGAGTCGACCGTCTCGTTTGACCCAAGCCATTCTCCGACCATTCTTGTCGGTGTCATCGCTCAAATCTCCGCAGACCGGCCTCGATAAGACCCGCAAACCCTGAACGCGATTGTTCATAACTGTGCTGTGTACCTAGTAAAGGAATTGTTTGCTATGCCAAATCAAAAACGCCGCAAAGATCTGAGAAATGTCGCCATCATCGCCCATGTTGACCATGGGAAAACGACATTGGTCGATGCGTTACTCAAACAAACTGGAGCACATACCTTTAAAGAAGGCGAAGCTGTCATCATGGATTCCAATCCACTTGAAAAAGAACGGGGCATTACTATTTTTTCGAAAAATGCTTCCCTCTCCTATAAGGATATGCGTATTAACATTGTCGATACACCAGGCCATGCGGATTTTGGCAGCGAAGTTGAACGGATATTGCGAATGGTCGATGGCGTCTTGCTCTTAGTCGACGCATTTGAAGGGCCTATGCCTCAAACCAAATTTGTCCTGAAAAAATCGCTCGAACTGCATCTCAAGCCCATCGTGGTTATTAATAAAATTGATCGACCCAATGCTCGGCCAGATGACGTTGTCAACCAAACCTTTGACTTATTTTGTGAATTGAATGCCACAGATGAACAACTCGACTTTCCTATCGTGTATGCATCCGGAAAAGAAGGTCGCACATCCATAGACTTAAGTGACGAGTCGGTGGATATGAAACCACTGTTGGATACCATCATTCACCGCGTCCTGCCGCCGGTTGCTGATGCTGAGCAACCCTTTCAAATGCTGGTCACGATGTTGGAATATGATTCCTATATCGGACGTGTTGCCGTCGGCCGTATTGTCCATGGCAAAGTAGAAGTCGGCACCCACATTGTGGCCGTGAAACAAGATGGCAGTACAACCAAGGGGAAAGTGACCAAACTGTTGACCTATCAAGGACTCACTCGTGTTGAAAGTCAGTCTGCAGAAGCTGGAGATATCATTTCGCTAGCCGGAGCGGAGGATGTGCGTGTCGGAGAAACACTGGCCTCCCCGCAACACCCCGTTGCCTTGCCAACGGTCAATGTCGATGAACCCACAATTTCCATGAATTTCTCTCACAATACCAGCCCGTTAGCCGGAAAAGATGGCGGACGGTTTCTGACATCCCGGCATATTCGAGAACGGTTGGCCCATGAGGCCATGATGAATATCGGCATCAAGGTCGAAGAAGCCGATGGTGGCGAGCGCTTCACCGTCTCAGGACGTGGGGAATTACACCTTGCCATCCTGATTGAGACCATGCGACGTGAAGGCTTCGAATTGGAAGTGTCCCCACCAAAAGTTATCTATAAAGAAGTGGACGGCGTCACATTGGAACCCGTCGAAGAAGTGGTCATTGAAGTCGACCCTGGCTATCAAGGCAGCGTCATTGAAGCGCTTGGCAGTCGAAAATCCGATATGAAAAATCTCCAAATGAGTGCAGTTGGGACCGTCAGAATGGAATTTCACATCGCGTCTCGCGCACTCCTAGGATTTCGGAGCGAATTATTACGAATGACCCGTGGCACAGGCGTCATGTCACAAATCTTCCATGAATACCAACCGTTTAAAGGGGACATTCCCCAGCGTTCAGCCGGCGTTCTCATCTCCCATGGTACAGGCCAAGCCATCGCGTATGGTTTGTGGGGCCTCCAGGACCGCGGAGAAATTTTCCTCCATCCGGGAGCTGCGGTGTATGAAGGCATGCTGGTGGGAGTCAATAATAAAGGCAACGACCTTGTCGTGAATGCCATGCGCGAGAAGAAACTGACGAATATACGGGCAGCTGGCACAGATGAAGCCATCAATCTCATTTCACCACGAGAAATGACGCTCGAGTTTGCATTAGAATTCATCCAAGAAGATGAACTGGTTGAAGTGACTCCGAAAAATATTCGACTGCGCAAGCGGTTTCTTACCGATAACGAACGCCGTGCCGCAAGGAATCAAGCGAAACGGGCATAATGAAGAAGGAGAAGTAAGACGTGCAAAGTGAGAAGCAAAAGAGGGTGAATGAGGAAACCCTTTCTTATTTCTACACTTTGTACTTTTCTCTTCTCCCTTCATCACTTCTACCGTTTCAATTCCACCCCTCGGAATGATCGCTCACCTCAGACGGGCTCCTGAGAATTAGGACTTTCCTCTTCAGCCTTTTTTACGTATAATTCAGGTCCTACCAACTGGTCGGGCTTGGCCCTCACTTAGGGCCTTCCCCTGACATAGATCCATTCCATTGTGGAGCCGGTATGAACAATATTTTTTTTAAGGGACATGGATTAGGCAACGACTATATTGCCCTGGAGCCGGCCACACTTTCATTTAAACTGACGCCTCGAACCATACGAGCGTTGTGTGATAGAAATTGGGGAATCGGGAGTGATGGCATTGTAGCCTTAGTCCCTTCAAAAAAATCAGATTTCGGACTGCGCATTTATAATCCAGATGGCAGCGAAGCCGAAAAATCTGGGAATGGATTGCGAATCTTTGGCTGTTACCTGTACCACACCAAACACACGAGAAAAAAACATTTTACGGTGGAAACCAAAGGTGGCGTGGTTGAGGTTCACCTGGAATTAAATGGCCATGGCTTGGTGGGAGGGGCGACAGTCGACATGGGGCGAGCAATCTTTCAACCCATCGCCTTACCCTGTACCTTACGCGTGCCAGAACTGATTCAACAGCCCGTGAAAGTCGGGGAACAATCTCTCCGTTTTACAGGCGTCAGCGTAGGCAATCCGCACTGTGTCATTTATGAAAAACGTGAGAAACGGTGGACTCGTGAAGATCTGTTAGAAATCGGGCCTGAACTTGAAAATCATATAATTTTCCCCAAGCGGATCAATGTCCAACTCGCTGTTCCCACTGGCCCAAGAGCGATTTCTATTCTCATATGGGAACGCGGGGCAGGAGAAACGCTTGCCTCAGGCTCCTCCGCATGCGCGGCTGCATGTGCCGGCATACGGTTGGGCTTGGTTAAAAGTCCTGTACGAGTCAAAGCCCCGGGCGGCACATTGGATATTACAGTCGATTCACAATACAACATCACAATGAAAGGGCCCGTCATGGAAGTGGCCCGTGGGAAAATTAGCCCTGCCTTTATTCATACTTTGTAAACTCCAAGCCCCACTAATTTCTCCAATCTCGCCTTCTCTTTTCTACCTGAACGGCCGTTGAGCGCAAAAAACTGTGCACGTAATTGATGTGCATAAGGAATGTAACACGAGCGCGGTCACTCTGAGGGTGATGAATCACTCGTTCTATTTCGTAGGTAGGTCAAGAAATTGTGCAGACTTTCGTGATCCAACAGCCGCTATAGGCTAACAATATATGTGACCATGTTCATATTTGACCATTCCTGAGAACCATTGGGTTAGGATTTGGTCATTCAGGCTGTGTCCTGTGATACATGTGTGACATTATTATGTTGTACTGATTGAAGACACTCACGATTATTGGATCCTCCCACATGCTTCAGACCGTCCTCGTTATCGAAGACAACCTAGACATCGCCCATTTGCTTCAGCTCCATCTGAAGGATATTCACTGTGATGTCCACCATGCGTTGGATGGAACAACGGGACTCCAGCAGGCTCTCACCCGATCATTTGACCTGATCATTTTAGATCTCATGCTGCCTGGAGTAGATGGGCTGGAGATCTGCAAACACCTCCGCGCCCAGTCAAACTACACTCCCATTCTCATGTTAACCGCCAAATCAACAGAGCTTGACCGTGTGCTTGGCCTAGAGCTTGGAGCGGATGATTATTTAACCAAACCCTTTAGCATCCCAGAGCTTTTGGCACGAGTGAAAGCGATTTTCAGACGCATGAGTGCGTTTGCTTCACACCCGGATCTTCCAACGCAAGAGGTCCTTCACATTCATGATTTTTCCATCGATTTAGAAAAACGAACGGTGTCCTTACATGGAGATGCCATAGAATTAACGGCAAAGGAGTTTGACCTGTTACTGCATTTTTCCCGCCATCCTGGTCGAGTCTATACGCGATCGCAACTTTTAGATCTCGTGTGGGGGTACGGACATGATGGGTACGAGCATACAGTCAATTCTCATATTAATCGGTTACGAGCCAAGATTGAAGAGAATCCAGCCAAGCCACGCTACATCATTACCGTATGGAGCGTGGGCTACAAATTCGCAGAACTCATTGAACGGACACAGCCATCAGAAGATGTTTAAAACCCTCTATGCGAAACTCGCGGTCGTTCTTGTTGTTCTGCTGACGCTGATCGGAACCATCTATATCGCCTTAACCATCTACTCGACTCGACTCTACCTGCAGGAGCTGACACAACAATTCAATCGGAGCTTGGCAACAGATCTTGTGGCAGGAACCACGTTGATCCAAAACGGACAAGTTGATCATGAGGCGCTCAAGCACATTTTCCATGTGTATATGGATATCAATCCTAAAATTGAAGTCTACTTGCTGGACTGGCGAGGAAAGATCCTGACCTATTCGGCACCCCCGGGAAAAGTCAAACGAAATCGTGTCTCACTCGATCCATTATATGACTTACTGTATAACAACGGACAACTCCCAATCGTTGGGGATGATCCTCGAAACCTGAATGGACAGAAGGTTTTTTCAGCAGCTCGCATCGGGCCAACACACAAACCCGAAGGATACCTCTATGTCGTCTTACGAGGTGAACGATTTGACTCACTCGCCAACATCTTGGAAGCGAGCTATTTTTTACGCCTCACCACATGGACCGCATTGGGAATTATGATCTTTGGTGTGGTCACCGGGCTCCTCCTCTTTAATTTTCTGACCAGACGACTCACGACTCTCTCGTGGACAATGAAAACGTTTCAGGAAAGCAGGCTGAAGCATATACCCATGTCACCGGAATTGGATACACATTCCAAGGATGAGATTGGCCAATTAGGCGCAACCTTCACCCACATGGCTCAACGCATCATCCATCAAATGAACGCGCTGAAAGAGGCCGATGCCCTACGACGAGAATTGGTGGCCAATGTCTCCCATGATCTTCGAACGCCCCTCGCATCCTTGCAGGGATATCTTGAAACGCTCCTGTTAAAAGAAACATCACTCTCAAACGTGGAACGACGAAACTATCTTGAGATCGCCCTCAAGCATGGTCAAACATTAACCCACCTCGTGGAAGAGTTATTTGAGTTGGCGAAGCTCGACTCGCCTGATACCCAATTACGACAAGAATCGTTTTCTCTCGTTGATCTCATTCAAGACATCCTATTGAAATTACAACTGAAAGCCGAACAGGCCGGCATCACGTTAACGAGTCAAATTCTCGAGCATCCCCCTCTGGTTGTTGGCGATATCGCGTTGATCGAACGCGTGCTTGAAAATCTCGTTGAAAATGCTATGCGCTATACCACCCCACCGGGCACTGTCACCATCTCGCTTCACGTTGAGAATCATACAGTGATCGTCAAGATCGAGGACACGGGCTGTGGCATTCCAGAAAATGATCTCCCCTATATTTTTGACCGCTCGTACCAAGCTCCAGACTTAGAATTCCAGCGAAAAGGTGGCGCCGGGCTGGGCTTAGCCATCGCCAAACGTATCTTGGACCGTCCCATTGCCGTTCACAGCCTCATTGATCAGGGAACAATTTTCTCATTTCCCCTACCAATCACACAGCCCTAGCAACCGTATCGACATCCTCCCCTCAGAGAAAATGTGATGAATACATGATTCTTTCGTCATCACTCTGTGACGTTGCATTGCTACAGTCGGCCTGTTGGATGTCAACACTTCCATAGCCCATACAGGCCTGAGATGCCATCGACGTCAAGAGCCACGGGAATGTTCAAAAAAGTCCGTCCAGCAAGGCCGCAGCCTTTTTGGCGCGCGGAGCGTACTCTCAGTACGTGAGCACGGCAAAAGGGCGAGAACGCCGCTGGAGGCTTTTTTCAACATTTCCACAGTCGTTTCATGACTGGTCAGTCAAAAACAAAAGAGAAGATCATAGAAACCACTCACGTCTACCATTTTGCGATTCATGTCTCCTGGGTCTCAGTCATCCGACACCACACAACAAGTCAGCTCAACCAAAACAGGAGTCTCATGACATGAAAGATTTCTCAGCTCCCACATTTTATTCAGAAAATGGACGTCATATACAGGAGCTCTACCTTGACTATGACAGCGTACAGAAAGATTTGAACGCTTGTCGCAACACTCCTGCACCACATAACCCAAACAACCAAGCGTTCATTCATGCACTGAGAAACGGGAATGAATGGGCATTCACCACCTTGGTTAATCACTATTGCCCTGGCATGTTGAGATTCTCCATGACCATGATCTCTGATCCGTCTATTGCTGAAACACTCGTGCAAGATACATGGCAAGAAATTCTGAAGCGGCTCGCAGCATATGACGGACGACTATCCATCAAAGTATGGATTTTCCGGCTATTACACATTGCCCTATGCCGATTGCCACATGTGTCATCGACACTTCCTGGAATGAAAGCTCTTGATGATGATCGTAGAGAGCTTTCGAAATGCCTGACAAGCCATCAGGGTCAACAGACCATCACTCTTCACTCACTCCTCATACATGGTGTGTCAGGCTTCAACGACAAGTCATCACGTTACGCGACATGGAGCAATTTGACTCTCATGAAATCTGTGTCATTCTCGACATCAATAAACGCACCTATCTCACCGAACTGCGATGGGCGCGACTCGCAGCACACGAGAGAATTGCACATCAATCAGCCTTCTTCCCGCCACCAATCGTTACATCTTTCTAACGCGCCATCATCTCAGCCCTATAGCAACCTAACATTACTGATTACTCGTTCCTGCGATAAAAATATGATCATGTCGTGATAGTTTCGTGATGTCTTAAAACCCTTTTCTACCTATAGTGAACAATGAGAATTTGGCTGCTCAGTTGCACGCCTGACGTTCACAATCCACATACCCGTAAGGAGGTACTATGCGTCATTGTACAGCAAAACTTATTGTCGGGATGGCCTGCTTGGCCATATCGTTGACAGGCACAACCGTTTTCGCAGATGGGGAGAAGGAGTATGCCGTCACGATCACGAACCTCACGCGAGGTCAATCTTTTACTCCCATTCTTGTGGTGAGCCATCACCATGGAGTGACTCTGTTTACTGTTGGCTCACCAGCAAGTGAAGAACTCGCTACCTTGGCAGAGTCTGGCAATATTGAACCCCTTCAAACTCTTTTAGACGAGTCATCTGCCGTCAAGGATACCGAAGCGTCCGAAGGATTACTTGATCCAGGACACAGCACAACCGTGACAGTGAAAGCCGGGAAACACTTTCGCCGGATTTCTCTTGCGACCATGCTCATTCCCACCAATGACGCATTTGTCAGTGTCCAGAATGTTAGGATTCCCAGAGGCTGGCGCAGAAAAGTAGTGCACGCTCCCGCCTACGATGCAGGGAGCGAAACCAACGATGAGCTTTGTGCTAACATCCCAGGACCGGTCTGTAATGGAAATGGTACTTCTCCTGGCGATGATGGCGAAGGCTATGTTCATATTCATGCGGGAATCGATGGTGGGATTGGAGATCTTCAACCAGGAACGGAGAGCCGAGATTGGCGGAACCCGGTCGCGAAAATTACGATTCAACGAGTCAAGTAATTCCGCCTACGTTCAATTGGCCAGCCCCAGGAACTTCAAACCTCGGGGCTGACCATCAAAAGGATCGCGAAGATTTTCCAACCGTTCTTCCTTCTTTTCCCTTTCTAAATCCTAACGTGTTTTTCGTTGCACGCACATGAGGCAATTCGACTGTGTCCCATGGTGGGCAGGTAGATTCCCGAATACCCCAAACTGGCGCCGCATCGCCACTCAATGAAATCCAACCACAGTGAGATCGAATTGCAAAAACTCAATGAGCAGCATTCTGACAAGACCTCACCTGATACCCAAAAGCTTGCCAAAGCCCAAGTGGAACGCGTACAAGGTTCGTGTCCATTCATTTCCCTCACGAGTGCGCCATGTCTCGAACAATTCTGCACACCGCCCTCATCCTTCTTGTGGTGGGATGCACTGCCTGCACAGAAATAAAAAAGTGGGCCTATGAAGGATTTGATCGTGATGAATGGCAGCACCCTGAGGAAGTCATCCAAGCCCTCTCGATCACGCCGGGGGACCACATTGCAGACTTGGGGTCGGGGAGCGGGTATTTCACTTTTCGACTGGCGGATGCGGTGGGTCCAAACGGAAG
>QIMB01000016.1 GCA_003233615.1 Nitrospirota bacterium | reverse complement strand
TAATCGGCATATTCGTAATGGTCAGCAGTCGATTGAATTGTATTCCAAACCGATTCATGAGCTCTTGTGTATAGTCTTGTTCGAGATCGTGTTGAGGAGGAGGGAGCGAGGGACCAAGCGGATTGTATACCAGGTGTAGACATAACTCTGTTCCCTTTAGCCCGTAACCAAGACTATTCAATGTTTGTAATGCGCTGATACTTCGATTGAAAACACCTTTTCCGCGCTGCTCATCGACATTCGTTTCCTGATAGCAGGGAAGGGACGCGATAATTTCGACCTTATGCTGAGCCAAGAATTCTGGAAGATGTGATTTCCCTTTGATATAAAAGACGGTTAGATTGCATCGGTCAATGACATGTCGATTGCGAATACGACATTGTTCCACCAGATATTCGAAATGTGGATTCATCTCCGGAGCCCCGCCAGTAATGTCAACGGTCAAAATCTGCGGCGTTCGATCTAAGACGTCGATGATGTGGTCGACCGTATCCTTGGTCATGCTTTCGGTTCGTTGAGGCCCGGCATCAACGTGGCAATGATGACACGTTTGGTTGCACACTTTCCCGACATTCACTTGAAGAGTAGAGACGGATCTAGCCATGAGCGGCTCATGCCCATGTGAAGTCAGGGTGGCTGCAAAAGAAGGCGCCGCGAAGGAAGATGAAAGAGGAGAGATCAGAGGAAGTGGTGATTGGGGCATCGTGAGGGCTCAATGAAAGAGAGGCGCCAATACGGATTTTATTATGGTGATACGAAGTAGCGATTTGATCAGCGTTACATCAACAACATTCAGTGGAAGTACTACAAATGACGGGGTCAGCCGTCACGGATTCTCGGGCTCTGTTGATCGTTCCAAATACAGGTTGATAATGCTGATGTTGTAGAACTTTGAGTGTTTTCGAACAAATTTCCAAAGGTTCCCCACATTGGTATGTGTGATCATCATCATCACTGACAGATAGAAATGGGCCGGTGAGAATGGCAAAGTGACCTTCCCAGATACAAGGAGCCTCCTCTGGCAACACAGCAAGCCAGGGCGGATCTTGGTTTGTCAAAGCAACTGGGTTATCCGCAATGACAAAGTGGTCTTTGTACGGTGGCAGCGACAATACCTGCATAGTCTGTTGATCAATCTGTTGGGGAGCACCTCGGTGGAATGTCGTGCCTAACTCATCCGTTGCTTGGGAGAATGGCCCTGTCAGGGTGGCAAAGGTCGGTAAAGAAGACGCAGATGCGACCACTGTTTTGTAGCCTGTCAACGTCACCGAAACGAAATGAATGCCATCAATGACTCTCCAGGGCGTCACGGTTATCTGGTGCAAGCCTCGGAACCCGGCCTCTCGCAATCCGCCCCAATAGTTGTGAATCGTCAAAGCACCAGATAAGCAATCCCCCCATTTCACACTATCATGGATCATATATTGCGGAATGAGTTGATCTGCCACGATATCTGAAATTGTGAACCGACCGCCAGGCTTGAGAACTCGAAACATTTCCTGAAACACCTTCTTCTTGTCAGGCGCGAGGTTAATGACACAATTAGAAATAATCAGATCAACATGATTGTCTTCCACGGGCATCGCATCAGCTAACCCTTTGAGGAAATCCACGTTTGAATTCGGATATCCCAGATTTTTGGCAACAGTCGGTGCGTGAGTTCTGGCAAGCGACAACATTTCATCGGTCATGTCGAGGCCAATCACCTTGCCAGAATGTCCAACCTTCCGCGATGCTTCAAAGCAATCGATACCCCCTCCAGAACCGATATCGAGGACCACTTCTCCAGGTTGGACAGTAGATAACCCGACAGGAGTGCCGCAGCCATAGGAGACTTTCAAGACCTCATCGGGAATAAATTTTTCTAGATCATCGTGATTATACCCAGTAGGGCAGCACAACTGCTCGCCATCGGTCACCGCTTTGGCATAGCGTTGGCTAACAGATTGAGTAATGGATTTTTCTTGCTCGTCTATCACATCATTCGCCATAGCACCCTCAAAAAATATTGGATTCACCCAACGAAAGTTTCCTAAACTCGCAATCTATAAACAAATTATACTAAGCAGGTCAAATAATCATCCTTGCACCCAGTCTTGGAAGATGAAGAAATGTTACATTAAATTGAGCATAGCAGGAAACCAGATGGCCAATGCTGAGATTGCCAATGAAAATGATACAAAGTTTTCTTGAGATTATCTCAATAGATAAGGAAAACTAGGCTGAAAGAATGAGTATGGAGAATGAATATATTTCTGAGTTGGATTCTGGAACACTATTACGGTGCTTTATTGTATTGCAAGGGGTATCAACCTTCTTTGCAAGTAAGATGGTGTTGGCTAGAGAAGCTGTTTGGCAGTTTTCAATCACACATTGAACGGAATTCAGAAGATGGCACTCGTACCTTGTCCTGAATGTCACCAGGAAGTCTCCACAAGAGCACTGGCTTGCCCTCGATGCGCCTTTCCTTTTCCAGGGGAGCATGGCCTTTCGGAAGATTTGCGGTCTCAAAAACTCCATTCTTGCCATGATTGTGGCTTTCTCATTTCAAAACAGGCGCGTTCATGTCCTCATTGTGGAGTCGCCACACGTGAAGAGCAAACCCCTCGTGCGACAAATGGGGACACCATAGAGGAGACCTGGTTATGTCCTCATTGCGGAACGTCATACACAAGAAATGTGTCAAGGAACGAGGAGAAGTCGGCGGTAGGACATCAAGTTCCTATTTCGATCGCCGACGAGAGGACTATGGAAGTATCTCCTAAGTTGACACCGGATCAGGTCAAGGTAGTTGATATTCCAGAACCACAACGAAAACAATCTCCTCTTTGGCAAGATTCTTCCTTTCCCACTAAGAAAGACTATGATCTCGTTTCGAATCGTTATCCACGCAACAGAAAAAAACATCTTATGGTCGGATTCATCATTGCTGTGCTTGTGGTCGCATCAATTGCTCTAGGAGCCCTCTGGCAATTGCAAGGGATCAATCCCCTCGAAGCCCTCGTCTACTGGCGAATGTAGTATATCCTGTCCTTCCACAGACATTATTTGGTGGTATCTTTGATCTTAATGGGCTTTACAGCCCAGGTTTGAGAAAGTTGGTACCAGTTGCAAAGGAAAGACAATCACCCCCCTGGAAGGATGGGCAGTGAAGCGGTGGGACTGGCGATGTTGGAGAACATGAGCGTGGCGTCGACAGCCCAATCGATGAAGGGGCCGGGATAGATGCCCAATAATAAGGTTCCTGCAATACCAACATAGATGGCAATTTTGAGGGGCAGGGATGTGGTGATGGGTGAAGGGTCGGTAGATTCGTTGATATACATCTTTTTCATGACGATCAGGAGTAATACATGGAGATAACAACCATGATGAGCCCGACAACCAGCAAGGTATACAGTTCTTGGTCAAAATGGATGCGACGAGGAAGGGTGAGTGTCCTTCTGACCCGCGATCTGTAGTCAGACAGTCAGAGTCTGGCTGGTTACAGTACGAGAACCTGTCGGCTTAGGGCTTGAGGAATTGAAATGATTGCTACGACTGTGCTTGGGTGACCTGATGTGTGGGAGACACCTTCGTCCAGGGCTACTTTGGGCTCTTTTAACACAATCACCGCTTTGCTCTTCCTTCCCGACTTCTGTCGTTGCATGGCTACTCCTTCTTTGAAGAACTAACCGCACGTACTACGTTCCAAGGAAAGTCGCTCTCCATCTTTTGAGTTTGTTATCGAATTAGATACAAATTGTATCTGATTCGATAATGAACATCTTCTGCAACCTGCTTCGACGGATAGAAACCATTTCACCAAACTGCTTCAATCCTGTTGAAACATTTGGTTTTTTAATGGAACACTCACCTCTTTCCTGTTTCCTCTTGTCTGGCATAAAGGTTGCGGTACTGGTTCTTGGACATAAACTTTTTTATTTAAATTTAACTCTAAGGAGGAGACAGGCTATGGCTCAAGAAGGAACGACCAAAATTCAATTAGTTGAAGAGAGAAATGCCTAACTAATTCGCTGGAACTGACCGCTGTTCCGCTACCCTCCACAGCGGTAGCTCAGCTCCAGCGTTGGGCTGCTGGATTTCTCGGCGTACCTGCTGCCCACGTTATCCACGCCGTATATTTATGGAGGATAATGATGAAAAAGTTCAGGAGTTGCGCTAACAAAACAACAGGAGATACGGAGATGAAGACAATGGCATTGGTTAAGTCTGTTTTTATTCTGGGTAGTGTCCTGTTTATGGCATCTGGGTGTGCCGGTCCCGATCTCAGGGTCGCAAGTTTGGAGACAAACCAGTCAATCCAATATTTAGACAATCCCACAAATGCAGACAATAGTCTTACTTTGGTGCGGGGGCGTCGGACCACTGTCCGTATGAATGTCGATGTTTCGAGCACAAGTCCAGTTGCCGGGGTCGATGGCCAGCTTCAAGTGCTTAAGGATGGAGTCGCCATTACCGGCTCACCATTTAGCTCTGAAAACGGCCCCATTACTGCACCACTCTCTCCCATTAATCGAGAAGAGACGCACCACACTCTGAACTTTGAATTTGAGATTCCGGCGAGCGGTTTCGGTCCGGTCACTTCGGATGTAAGGTTGATTGCAACCGTAGATCCTGCCGGAGTGATAAGCGAATCCAATGAGGGAAATAACAGCATGACGCTTGACCTCATTTTTGAGTGTCGCCGGAGTCCCAGCATCGCCTATGTGCCAATCAACTATACTTTTGCTGAACCTGACCCTGCAAACATGGGGCTTCCTTCAACCACAAGGATGCTTCCAGGGATCGGAGACGATTTCATCTGGCACACCTATCCCATCCCGGATCCGCCGAACTATTATGCAGCAGCGATACCCCCTATTAATCTTGCCACAGATGTAGATTTAAGCATTTCGACCCTGCTCAATGACCTTGAGGCGACTCGTGCCCTGCTTTCTCCTACGCCCGATTTCATCTATGGCTGGATACCGGGAAACCCTATCGCCGGAAACGGGTGGGCCGCTGGAACCGGAACAGGCAACGCGGCCTTTGGCAACACCCAGGATAGCCGGGATCAACGGACATTTGCCCACGAGATTGGTCACCTGTTAGGGCTTTCTCACAATAGCCGACTATTGGATCCCGAAGTTGGCTTTGATGGCGGGTTTTCAGGTCTTGAAGTCACCACAACGGACGACTGTGATCCAACAGGTGTTCAAGGAACCAAGTGTCGTACTTTGAAAGACTTCATGTTCGCTGGGCAACTTACAAAAGCAGCATGGATTGATCCAGTTACTTATGACTTTATTGCCGAGCATTCATTAGTTCAAAATTCAAGCTGCCAAGCCCAAATCTTCCATCCCCTCCAGATCCATGAGTATCTTATGATTCCAGTCCAGTTTGTTCGTCCAGGGTGTGAGGTGATTGACTGTTGCCCAGGATGCCCGGGCCCTGGCTTTTTCACTCACATTTATGAGTTAAAAGGCCCCGTTGCGTTTACGCGTGAGAATCCAAAAGGCACGCGACGAATCGAACTTCAAGACGCTGAGGGAAAACTGCTCTTCGGCCAAAATTTCGAGGTCTCATTTGATACCTCGGACTCAGAAAAACAGGCAAACGTGGCGTCCTTTACCTTGTTTGTGCCTAAGATCAAGAATGTCCATCAGGTTGTTCTCCTATCGAATGGGAAGGAGATGACTCGACAGCTTCGATCTCCCAATTCGCCAACAATCCGGCTCCTCTCTCCTAAGCAGGGTGAAGCCTTAAAAGGCCGAAAGCTGATTCAGTGGGAAGCGGCGGATAAAGATGGTGATCCTCTACGTTTTTCTCTGCAATATAGCCCGGATGGGGGAAAGACCTTCGTGCCGCTTGCGGTCAATTTAACGGATCAGGAGTTTCTCCTAGACCTGTCTCAAATCCCAGGAAGTCGTGGCCAGACGGGGTTTATTCGACTTATTGCGAGCGATGGGCTCAATACAGCGACAACAGAAGTAAATACGCTCCTCGTATCAGGAAAAACACCAAAGGTCCAGATACTCAGGCCGGTTTCTTCAGTAACAGGTGAGTCGGCAACTGTCCGCCAGGGGAACTCCTTGATTCTAGTCGGACAAGGATATGATCCAGAGGATGGCTTCCTCGTTGAGGAGTCCCTCCAGTGGATGATTGACGGAAAGCAGATTGGAATAGGACGTGTTCTTCCGGTAGAGACCAAAACTCTGTCTGTGGGGAAACACAGGGTCATTCTGACCGGGATCGACCGAGATAAGAACAGAGTTGAGGCCGCAGGAGTGATCGTCATAGACGACAAAACTAGATCGGAAGAAAGACTCCGGGAACAAAAATAAACAATGGCGTTCTGCCACGCACCATGGCTCCGGTCTGTGACCGGAGCTATGGTTGCTGAGGAATACTTGCTTGCCCAACGGCATAAACTCGGGCTGCCAAAAGCATCGTTCACTGTCGCTCTCAATGCTTTTGGTAGTCGGGTATGCTGAGCCGTAGGCTGAACTTTTACTTTGTGTTTTGAAGGGTGTCGATGTGTATGAAATGATTCAAGTCATTAAGGAGTACGGTAGGGGTTTTTTGTAGATGGCGGATAATCTTACCCTAAAGAACGGTGACCGTCTAAATCTTAGATAAAAGGTCATCCCCCTGGAAGAATGGGCAGAGAAGCGGTGGGGCCGGCAATGTTGGAGAACATCAGAGTGGCATTGACGGCCCAATCGATGAAGAGGCCAGGGTAGATGCCCAATAATAGGGTTCCTGCAATACTCACGGAGATGGCGACTTTGATGGGGAAGGACGTGGTGATGGGTGATG
>QIMB01000048.1 GCA_003233615.1 Nitrospirota bacterium | reverse complement strand
TTCGGAAGACGAGGGATTCTTGATTAACGAGCGAAAAAAGTCAAGAATGTTTGGTACGTTCTTTGAGCGAAGGCTTTAGGATGGAGGTGGGGACTGTCGTGGGTATTCGCTCGCCGTCTCCACAATCATAAAGGTATGGGAAGGATTTATCTATGTCGTGATTCACAAAACGACCTGAAACCCTTCACGAACAGCGGCTTCCCGCAACCGATGATCGAGACAGATTGGTTTGAGGATCTCTGGCGGACTTTAACCCAACGTCCAGTCTTATTATTTCGGTTCTTCGTGGAATTGCGTGGGTTAACTATGAGGAGACTTTGCTCTAGACTTCCCCTCCTTTGTAAGGAGTGGCTAGGGGAGGTAGAGAGACATTGGAATAGGCTATGCGCTTTCATTCAGGTGTTAGTGGACAATTGAACGACTCTACCCCACCTCCACCTCCCCTTACAAAGGGGAGGAATCGAACCATTGAATGATTTGAAAGAACTGGAAGTGGGATCACTCCATAACAACACACGGAAACACAATCATTGATCACGAGGATGCAAGGACAGGTCGAACCTATAGCTAAAATTCACCCACTCAACTTAAGTGAAGCCCCATAATCATTAATCATGAAATCATTGACGGAAATAAAATGGTAGGACTAAGCTAACAAAAGTAGTACTTTTCCTAAGAGGTATTTCATGCTGAAATCAGTTGTCACGCGGAAGGGACAAGTGACAATCCCTAAACCCATTCGCGATCAATTGGGGTTAGAAGAAGGCGAAAAAATCATGTTTATTCGCCAGGGAGATGAAGTGCTACTGAAAGTGCTTCGCGGATCAATACTTGACTTGAAAGGCTCCGTCCGTCCCTCTGCCCGTCCGGAAGACTTCTTACGAATACAGCGAACCATCAAAAAAAGCATCGCTCGAAAAGCAGGCGCTGGTGCCTAAGGACAGGCTGGGCCAAGATTATTTTAGCCATCGTGCCATGCGCTGCTTGGCTTGAGCATGAGACACGGTCCGACCTTCCTCGATAGATTTTTCGCCACGCGCAATGCCCTCCAACAGACTCATCCGTCGGAGTAAGGTCTCATAGGCTTCCACATCCACAAGGTAGGCGCTCGGAGCACCATGCTGAAGATGAGATTCGGCTCCCTGTCACGCCGCAACTTCGCAATGATCTCTGTAGACTGCCTTGCCATTACCTCATCTTCAATTCTCTTTTCACTCTCACACAAAATTCAAACACTCGCTTCAATTCGTTCGTTTCGGCAATAAACATCGACATCCCTTTGTTGTATATTTCAAAGGTTGTCTCTTTTTCATCCGCGCTAATTGTTACTTCTTCATACTCGATTGGAACTCCGCCCTCTTTATTGCCGAGCGTACCCTTGATTGACATGATGTCTTTTTCTTCGATGAGCCGGGAAAGTTCAAGTGGGATATTTCCCTCTTCCAACGTTTTCGCTACTAACTTTGTTCTTTGGGATGGTTTGTTAATCATTCCGTATTTGTATCTGATAAATTTCACATTCATGTTTTAGCCTCCACACGGGCATCAACCATCCACGTGGTCATGGACATCCCTGAATCCTTGCCATATATTTTTCATCATCGATATCTTCAGGCAACTCCTCTTCCTCATCATCGTCACCAATTTCCGAATGGTAATAGACCTTGCCGGTTTCTTTGTCCAAGAAGGCCTGATATTCGTACATTGAGCCGAAGCTCACAAACTCGAACGCCTCAAGGATATCCTGAAAATTAGCTACCATCTTTCTATCTCTGAATGGCTAACGATCAAGCTCACCTGCCGCCGAGGAGCGCAGCAACGAAGCGATCAAGTGCAGCGCCTTGTTAGCGGTTTTACAGCTCAGGCTTAAGTTCACCTTTACTCAGAGCCTCCAGAGCGGACACCCGCCCCTCAAATTCAGTTTCACTCAACATTCCTTTTCTATATAGCCCTCTCAGATAATCATGGGAGCCGATTGCCTGTTTTCGGGTATTGCATTTGTGGCATGTAGCAACAATATTTCTATAGCTATTGTCACCGCCATTAAGTTGAGATACTACGTGGTCTAGTTCGCAAGTTTCCAGTGAGACTTCTGACAAGCAATAAAAGCAAGAGTTATTTTCACGCTTTATTATTTCGTTAACGTACTCTCTGCCTTGAAAAAAATCTAATTCTTCAATATTTATTTCTTCTTTCTGCTTCTGTGGGACAGAGATATTGAGTTCAGATGGTATTAAGGCTTTAACAGAATGGCCTTTTCTTGTCTGTTCGAGCTCGATACATCTTTTATCAGCTAATTGACGTATGGTTTTTCTTGACTGCCAATCAGAACAACTGAGGGCCTTCGAAATTCGCGAAAGGGGAATAGTGGCATATTCCAAGCCGCGAATTCTTGTCTCGGCTAGCAAAAAGTAATACATTCCCCTCTCATATATATCGAATTGATAATGAGGGATAAGAACGTCTTCTATTTCTCTAATTGTTTTCTGCCAATCCAAAGGTTTATTTCCTTGACCGCTAACAATAATTAGATTGGTCCGCATAAGATGCGGAGTTTCGTTTTCCTATTTACATAACACGCCATGTAACACCTACCAGATAACCGCTAATCCTCTTATTTTCAATTAGAAGTTCTTGGACCGTTCGAATATCATATCCGCGAGTTGGATTTTTGGGTTCACGACACGACCTGAAATCCTTCACGAGACGCCGCTTCACCCAATCGATGATCCAGACACACAAATTCGAGGCTTGCGGTTTGACCGCCAGCCCAAACAAGCGCGGCAGCTAACTGAAGAGCATCTGCGGCTCGAAGTGGATGAAGCAGCAGGACACGCGCGGCTTGATCGCGAACTAGATTGCTTGTCCTTACTTCCGTCCATAGGCTACTTAAACGTGTTAACAATTGTCGTGCCTGAAGCTCTCCCTCACCAATCAATACCTTTTCCTGACGAAGACGAGCAAAAGCGGAATGCCCCTCAATCAACGTTCCCCACCAGGCAACGAGATCACCATCCTGGTCGATGATTTTTTGAACTCGATTAGTTTGAGGCTCTTTCACACACAAGGGCAGTAAGGCAGAGGTATCCCAGAATCTCATCGCCCACTTTCCCGTTCATCCACCAGAGCCTTTATCGCCTGACCTCGCTTATCAACAGGCCGCGGAAGTTTCCATATATCTTTTGAAATTTTCCTGGACCCTAGGCGGATCAGCCCCTTTCTTGCCAACTCGGACATATGGGCGGATAGACCAATGGTTTCACCCCCGAGGGGGACAATTTTCGCAATCGGTCTCCCCCGCTCTGTTACCACAATTTCTTCCCCGGCTTTTACTCTGGCCAATTGTTCACTTAATGTGGCCTTCAATTGCGAGACAGGTGTTGTTTTCATCAAATACCTCTTTCGAAATTGTTATGACTATTATAGTCAGTATAATATGACCTGACTAGTTTATCAATGAGTTTCCATCATTGTTCATAATACGACTTTGGGTAACATGCATAGAGTGCCGTTTTACGGTCGAACAAGCTCTAGTTTTCTTTAAGACTTCCTACCAACCTGCTCCCTTGAGTATGAATTCGAAGACCGGAGGAAAGCATGTGCTAGTCTTCTTGTCCTGTACTCTTAACGTATTGACATTATTCGCAACTATTGGGAGGGCAATCGACGTTTTCACACTGAGAATTCTCTTCTCCTTATGAATAACAGACCCAGCACGCATAACCCATACAAACATGTCACGCTGGCTCTCTTGTATACACTATGACAACAAAAAGATCGATATGGGCGTAGCAAGCCAATGGATCACCTAGCAATTCCAAGAAGAAACGATTCTAAGCTGTTGGAATTATGAAGAATTTCATTATGAAGAAATATTTCATGAATATGGCATTAGGCTTGCTCCCTAGGCAGCATAGGAAACATCGCGATCCGAGCTAGGGACACAAAGACAACACATAAATCTCCCCACGCACTTTCACCATTCACGTTCTCAAAAGAATACCTGTGATGTCACCCAGCGCCTTCACTTTGGACATAATCCCTGATCTTCCCCCGCATAAAGTTTTTCTGTGGAATAAGTGGGGGCAGTATCTAGATTATTCTTTTCCGAATCCCGTCTTCGGGCATTTTGAAGATCCCAACCGGTTAACGGGGGCAAATGTCCTTGAGATCTTGCCAGGGTGCTCCGGGCAAACCGTGCTAGAGAACATTCAGCACACTTTGACCTCTCAGAAGCCTCGGGCATTTTCTATCGAACTACCGAAACAAAACAACCATTCCTTCCAGGCCATCATCCGATTGTTTCCATTGTCCATGCATGTCCTAGGACTGGTAAATGACTTCCCGCATTTGGACTTACCCACAGCATTACCCTCACTGGGCACTCCCCCCTCGCCATCATCAACGCTTCCCAAATCTCGACATCCGTTGACATACCGTGAGCAGCAAATTTTGCAATTGGTTGATCAAGATTTTTCGAATGAGTCCATTGCCACCGCATTATGTATTTCTCAAAGGACGGTTAAATTCCATCTGTTAAACATCTACAAAAAGATAGGAGTGTCATCGCGAATGAGCCTCCAGACTGTGGTCCCCTTTTTGCTGAATGTCACCGGAAATCCTCATTACATCCGTTCCACCTGAGAGTCCTGACCTTTTTTCTTTCATGCATAATACCTGCCCCAGGACAGGAGAGTTTCAAGAGAAACTTTGGTAATCTGACCTTTGGAATAGATAGCTCATATACCACAAGAAACATATGTAATTTTTCACCAGAAACAATTGCACGGTGCGACAATATTGTTCATTTGGTTCATGATATTCCTACTTCCTCGATGCAGTCCTTCACCATATTTTTAAGGCAACCACATGAAGAACTATATGCTCAGTCTGACCTAAGGATATGTCCTCAACATAAGAGAAAAGTGCTCAACCAATTTTCTTTCGCCTACTTATAACGTTGACGATCTTTTAACGTCGAAAGATGTGCGAAGGCCGTAGAATTCCAGGAGGGAGGGAACGCTTATTATGACAAAACAAGTACTTAAAATTACGCAAACAACTGAAAAAGGAGTTAGTATATTACACCTCCAGGGTCGTTTTGATTATACCACCCGTGTTACCTTTTTCTCTGCGATTAAAAACGCTAAAGAAACTCAACCACAACATATCATTCTCGATTTATCCAAAATCACCTTCATCGAGAGTGCCCCTATCGGTTGGATCGTCACCACCTTTCACCAACTCACACAATCCCCAGCTATACGATTTACCCTTGCAGGACAACAGGGTTGGATCGATGAGTCGTTAAAGAGCATCAATCTTCAACGCCTTATTCCAACTGTAGACTCAATCGAGGAAGCATTGGCTTTGACTCCTGCACACTATTAACCCGGCAACTTAACGTGTTGCGTAAAATTCACAAAAATCCCTCATAGAACAATGTTGTTCCAAGAAGCAATGCGCTCTGAACTATTGCCGGATTAATAACTTCCGAGAAATCATTTCTATTCCTAATCACGTATATTTTCATCTTAAAAAAAGTCCGCTTTGAATCGATAGCTCACGTATCCTGGAAACACATATTTTTTTTACACGGTGCGATATTGCATTCATTTGGTTCAGGATATTTCTGATTGCTCGGTGCGGTCCTCCACCAAGGCCTTTGAAATGTCCCTGGCGCGCAAAGGAATGGTCCGTCTCGCAGAACGCGACCGTTACGGGGCAGATCGTCAGAATAAATCGCTCAATTGCAGATAAGACATAGGAAAATATATGGTTACGCTGATAGTCGATGAATTACGCTGAATGTCATGGAAGGCATACTTAAAAACCAGGGGCATGCATGTATTAGTGTCCAACATGGCCTCGAAGCTCTGGTGTGTCTGGAGAGCATTCCGGAGATCCAGTTGATCATTTCAGATGTCGACATGCCTGAAATGAATGGGCTAGAACTATTAGGAGAAATAAAGAAACGCAAAGAATGGCTCGACATTGGCGTCATTATTTGTTCGAACCGTGCAGATGTGGAAACCGTACAACAAGTCAAATCCCTGGGGTGCTCGGCCTTTCTCCTCAAACCGGTCTCCGAAGACCATCTCATCAAAAAAGTGCATATAGTCCTTGAGGGAACCCCCCGAGTTTTGCAGGACTCCGCGATTACCTGTAACAAATTCAAGCTGACTCCGGAATCCTATAAAGAAATTTGTATGACCTTTAATAACGAATTAAGACACACCATTAAGACGATAGAACAAGAAGATGCTGATTTCTCACCAAAACAACGTTTCGCAGCGATTCTCAAAATCCAAGATGGCGCCGAACTGGTTGGAGCTTCCCGTCTGGCCAAACTCTTCAACCCCGCCAAAACCCAAACCACTGCTGAACGAGAAACCTATTGCACTGACAACTCAACCCAATTTCTAAGAGAATTTCATGTTCTTCATAATGTGCTGAATACAACTGTGGGTTAATACCTATAGAAAACCTATTTTTTATACGTATTCCAAATAACATACAAGACACGCCTGCCTCCGTGGCCCACCATCATCGCCGACCGAACGATGAACACCTACAACAACTCAGCCCAGGCTGTGAAAAACGCAAGGGGATCCCTCCCCTTTTTATCCTAACCGATGGCTGCCGGGCCGAAACCCTGCCGCTATAGTGAATCCAAGTAATTTCCAGCTTCCGCCTCTTTTTCCTAATGCGGTGTCCATCTATCTTTTGGTATCTTTTCCTTTCTTGAAAAAAATATTCCACTCCTCTTTGGCAAAAGGGACACGCAAAGGAGCCGCACGCCATGTCTGACTTTGAAAAACTGGGGACATTTTACTTAGGGCGGCCGTA
>QIMB01000008.1 GCA_003233615.1 Nitrospirota bacterium | reverse complement strand
TGCTTTGGCCTGTGTCCAAATCTTGGATCTGACTCAGTTTATTAAGATTCACCGACAACCTGCCTTTGGAACAAATCCCGCAATATAACAATCATGGGCCGTCTGGTGATGATTGCCATGTAGCAAATTCGTTTCTTTTGGATTATGCAAAACGTTTGCCATGAAGATTCTCATTGCCATCACGTGATTTTCATTCAAATAACCTATTGATATATAAAGGTAATACATGAACACACCCAGTAATATGTCATCAGTTTGCTCCTGGTTTCTGAAATCACGTATCCGAATAGATACGTGAGATATCTCATTGTGATACAGCGCAGCACTCGACCACATCCAAACGGGGAGAATTGAACATTTCACTCCCCTGGCAAATACATGCCCGAGAGAAGGCAGGCATCATCAGCGATGAGGGAATACGGTTCTCCGATCACTCGCAAGACACGGGGAAGAACTCATTCAATGCATTGCGACGGTAGAGAGAACTTGCTACAAAGATATTTGAGAGGCTCGCGGGACATATCGCGGATAAATACATACTCAGGTGGATAGACTGAAAACCGAAGGTCTTGAGGAGCCAGCTCCATTCGTCATCATCTAACATTGCGGGTATTGAGGAGTAGCCTTCAGTCTTCAGCCTCAATACCTACGCAGTCGCAACAGACAATAGAGTAAAGAGTTATGAAAACTCATTTTTCCGATTTTCATTCCGCACAGTTCTCATTCGCACAAGATCCCGTCTTAATTCTAGAACATTTCTGGTCTGCAGAAGAACGGAAGATGTTTCGAGAGGCAATGGATCATTCAACATGGACGGCGTTACACAACATGCCGCCCGTAGCCCAAGCCTTTCAGAATTGCGGCAATTGGTTGAAAGCAGAAATTGCTCCTGCAGAAGGCACTCGTTTCATGGATCGAGTCGGGCTCCCATGTGTTGCCGAGTATATAGAATCATTTCCCAACATTACCGGACGGCATATCAATTTCAATTATTACTCGTATGGGGTCGGAGATTGTCTCTCCACTCACGATGATACTGACGATGCGTACACCTATGCACAAGGACGAATCCCTCCTACTCGCCGGTTAGCCTTAGTCACCTATTTCCATGAAGAATGGCAACCAGATTGGGGCGGAGAACTCATCATGTACCATGAAACACAGGATGAGCAGGGACGAATGCGTTTAGAAGTCGACCAGTGCATCGCTCCTTCGCCCGGATCTTTGGCAATTTTTGCCGTACCACGGTTTCATCGCGTCTGCCGAGTCGATACCTTAGCAGGCAAGCACAAACGCCTCTCCATCGCTGGCTGGTTCATGACCGAACATGAGGGCCTGTAAGAGATTCATTGACAAGATGATTCTCTAGCAGGTAGATATTCCGTCGTTTCTATTGCCGTTTCCTACAGACATGCGTTGCTGGTGATGGTACTTTGGGAAGCTACAGCACAAAGGTATTTTTCTTAAGGAGTTGCAGCATGCCAGTGAATGCGCTTCGAAAATCAGGGGCTAGGATGAGTCTTCAGGAGGCTCAGGATCGTGCGGGCAAACTTGAACGGCTTTCGCATAGTAGCAATCAACATGAAGCAGCGTTAGCCGCAATGCGACTCAAAAGCTTTGACATTGAGACCGCCCGTGCCCCACGAGTGGAGACAGTTATCGATGACACCTCCATTCGAGGCGATAATCCTAATGCCGATAAACATATTGAGATTCTTGAAGAGCCGCCTGACATTCCCTATGAAACAATGGATGACATCAACGTGCAACAATCTTCGGAAAAAGCGAAAGTGAATTGGGATGAACTACACTTTGAATTGATTAAGAAGGCGCAAATGATGGGCGCCGATGCCTTACTCCAAATTCAAATGAAGGGCACGGCGAGTCAGAAAGTCTTAGGAGCCACCGCGTTGAAATATCTGACTCCTATGGAAATCATGGAGATTGAGAAAAGCCAGTTCTTGGACAAAGATCAAAAAGCATATGAAGAATCACGAAAAGAACAACGTGATCAGGATACCGCGCCAGGAATTGGTTAACGATTCACTGGAATTTCGTACAATGAGTTGAAAGCACGTTCATCGAGTGAAGCTTCTTCAGAAGTCTGAGGGGTCGCGAGCTCTCAGCTTAAGAATATGAAGTGCCTTGTCTGAAATGAAATGTGTGGTACCGTACTGGAGTGCAAAAGGCATAGAGTAATTGGGTGTTCATGTCTTGTAATTCTTCGTGATGGAATTTATTCCCCATACATGATAGTTGTACACTGTGAAATCTAACGGGGTTGTAGAGCTTCTCGCATCATGTATTTCTCCTTGTTGCCTGTTTGTGTAATCCCCTCTTTCCATGATGTCGTGATATGTGCATTGCCTAATTGGCATGCATGAGGTCTGTGTGGTCTCTGGGTCCGTCTAACGCCATACGCTTGAAAACATTTTCACAAAGAGATATCGATGTCCATTGTCAACAAACTTTGCGCCCTCATGGCTTTGGGATTGCTCTTATCGCTTCCTCAAATGAGTCACAGTCAGGAGCCCAAAAAATTTGAGATTATCTCGGTAGGCGTTCGCGGAGGCTTTAATTTTCTTGGACTTCCTCCCAGTGAAAAAGAAGATTTTCAACAATATGACGTCTTTGCCATTCTCGGATTCCCTGGAAGTTGGGAATGGCCGAGGGGATGGGAAGCCCGGTATCGGTGGTATGCCTCTGCAGGTGTCATGCGAGCCGCAGGAGACACAGGATTTATTGCCACTTCCGGGCCTGGTGTGACGTTTACGAAATGGGATTGGAACCTCAGCTTGGATTTCGGGACGGGCGCGGTATTTGTCGGTGATGAAACGTTTGGGAGCCAAGACTTTGGAGGTCCCGTGCAAATCCTCGGTCACGGAGGAATCAGCTATCATTTTCCGGGCAATGTGACGGCAGGCTGGCGTTTTCAACATTTTTCCGACGCCGCGCTCTATGGCACCAATAACCGCGGAGTTGATCTTCACTTGTTTGAACTCGGTTACCGCTTCTGATCCACACAAGTTTTCACCTCTGTCATCTGATCCTTCTAAACTGACCTCACATGCTTCTGCCTTCCAAGTCTTCTGCAATTCCAAAGTTGAATTATGTAGTGATACCAGAAGTGGACGACTGTTGCTTCGCTACAGGACTCCAAACTGCAGATGCCATCACGCTTAGAATGATGATCGCATCCGTAAAAATGTTCAGTTAATTCTTGCGTTGTTTGGCAATGTCGAGGGCGGCAATGCGATAGGCTTCGGCGAGGGTGGGGAAGTTGAAGATATTGTCAACAAAACGATCGATATCAATATGATGCAGCAGACCCATTTGCCCAATGTGAATTAACTCCGTGGCGCCTTCGCCCACAATATGGACACCAAGGAGTTTTTCCCCTTTGGCGTCGGCCACCATTTTCAGGAGTCCGTGGGTCATGCCGGAAATTTGTCCACGAGCAATTTCATGAAAGTGGGCTCGACCGACCAGTGCCTCCCCATATTTGGCTATGGCTTCTTCTTCGCTCAGGCCGACACTGGACATCTCAGGAATGGTGAAAATACCCATTGGAATATGTTCCGGGGCATCGCCGGAATCTAACCCTAAGGCGTGACAGACGGCTCGTCGGCCCTGTTCCATTGAGCACGAGGCGAGAGATGGGGGCCCGATCACATCACCGACTGCGTAAATATGAGGCACCGTTGTTTGGCACTGATCATTGACTGGAATAAGCCCACGAGGAGTCGGTGTAAGTCCAGCAGCCTGGATATTCAGGTGTTCGATGTTCGCCACACGCCCCAACGCCACTAACATTTTTTCACTGTCCAACGTTTCGCCGTTTTCTAACAACGTGGTGACCTTCGAGAAACCATCCCACTGTGCCTGTTGAACCTTTTGTTGTCCTCGATAATGTCCTCCGGTTTTTTTAAAGGCCTGACAGAATTGGTCTGTGAGTTCTGGATCTAAAAACTTCAGTGGCCGATCAGCGGTGTCGACCATGGTGACCTGCACGCCTAACAGAGCAAAAATTGAAGCATATTCACTAGCAATGACACCTCCGCCCAGAACGATCAAGGATTTGGGGAAATAGACTAATGACAAAATCGAGTCACTGTCTAAAATATGTTCATGGTCGATGGGAATATTATCTGGAACACGTGGGCGTGAGCCTGTGGCAATAACCGAGATAGAGGCCGTGAGTATCGTGGTGGTGCCATCTAATCCACGAATGTGGATCTCTCTGTCTGAATGAAACTGCGCGCGGCCATGAAAGCGATCGATTCCATTTCTGATAATCTGTTCTTTCATAAATTCGCCATGGGCACGTACGACGGTATCGAGCCGAGTCATCAAGCTGGCAATTTTGAGGTCATCTCGCATCCGAAAATCAAACACATCAGTGGCGTTGAGGAATTGCACCATTTTTAGGGCCGTCTCACGCAAGGTTTTACTTGGAATCGTGCCATGGTACACACAGGCCCCGCCTATTTCACGGGTTTGTTCAATGAGCGCCACGCGCTTGCCAGCTTTAGCCCCTTGGATCGCCGCTTTTTGGCCGGCAGGCCCGCTGCCAATCACCACGAGGTCATACGAGGTAGTAGGAGTCATACTAAAAAGGCTTCGACACTTTGTTGAATGGTGTCTTTTAGTTCAAACATCGCATCCATATCATCTGGATAAAAATTGAGATCCTGAACCACAGGGAGTGCGCGCAGAGCCTCTTCATCCAAGGAAGCTGAATCTACAAGTGATGTGGCTAGATGGTCGGCTAGACACGTGATCATCGCCCCCTTGGTTGGTGAGATAGCCTGGTGGTACGCCTCGTCCGGATAGAAACGAATGGCCTCTTGAACCGGTTGGGGTAATTGCCAGGCCTCCGCTAGTTTGGTTCCGGCCTCAATATGGAATTCCTGGATCAGGTTATCTATCACGTCCCACGAGAGTTGTGTGGAAGAGTCGCATTGAGCCTGATTGATCAAGTGGATGATGAGAGGCTTGCCAATTGTGTGGAGAATGCCGCATAAAAACGCATTTTCCACATTGTGCCGATTGCGGCGGGCAATTTCTTTCCCGTACAGCCCGCTAGCTAGTGCTTGGTGCCACAAAGCTCGTACTTCTTGTTCATAGCCTTTGACCTTGAACACGCCACTCTGGACAGACACAGAAAAAGCCAAGCTGGCTAACATATTCATCCCCAACCAGGCTATGGCTTGTTGCAAGGAGACAATTGGAGACCGCGGAGCATACGCTGCAGAATTGGCAATGCGCAGAATTTGTCCGGCTAGAGCTTGATCCTGCTGAATCAGCGCGGAAAGTTTCGAGGGATCAGCATCGGGGTCACCGGAGAGTTGGAGAACTTGTGTAGCAACTACGGGGAGCAACGGAAGATCTACGGCTCCCTGCTCTAACTGGCTCACCAGACATGCACGAAGCACCACATCTTCCTCTTGTTGCTTTGGAATAGTCGAAGAGAGAGGCATATCATATATTGTCGGTTTCTAGGTGTTAACCTTTAGAATTGTCTGCGAGACCACATGCCCTTGGAGTTTTGGAGGAGGTTTGATTGTGGACTGTTGAAAGCCAAAAAATTTTCTCACGTGCGGGACTATGGATTCGCGGTCAGGGTGAGCGCCTTTTGAGACACATCACTTCTTACAGCTGGAAATGCCAAAAGGGACATAGGCTGGACAACCAGCCTCTAGAAGCGAGAAAAATCGGGGCAATCCCCATTGCTTCCCACCAAGATTGATAATCCTAAAAACGGCAATAGGATCACGCCTCCAATTATTACCCTGATGATTCGATCAATTTTGCCGACATGAGGGGAATGTTGGAAAAAGCCGCCAGCGGCATTCTCGCCATTTTGCCGTGCTCACGTACTGAGAGTACGCTCCACGCGTCACAAAGGCTGCGGCCTTGCTGGACGGACTTTTTTTCCCATTCCCCTCGGCTGCTGATATCGATTTCTCCTATGGCGTTTCGCTGCCATGGAAAAGAAATATTCAACAAGCCCCTATAGCATTACCACGAAAATTCAGGGCGCACTGAACCTTGGAGCCATCGCGTGCTTTGAATCCTTTGATTCAGCCAGCCTGTCCTATTGCTTTCATCTCCCTAACAAGATCGTTACAATACAATCTGATACGATATTCCTAGGACAGTCGTATTCAAGATTTATTGTGATTCAAGGACATTTCGTCTAACTTTCGTTCCTAAGTGACCGATACGATTACAAACACGATATAACGACACATAATACATACTAATTAAGGAGTGTTCACACCATGCTCTGGTGGTACTGGTCCATTTTGGGATTGACGCTGATCGGCCTGGAAATTCTCACACTAGGTGGCCTCGGAAACTTCTATTTCCTCTTTTTCGGGATGGCCGCGTTGATCGTCAGTGGATTATCCTGGTCTGGGCTTATTGAAGTCGCGTGGCTTCAATGGTTTCTGTTCGCCGTTTTTGGTATTGCCTCATTTGTCGTACTGAAAAATCCACTTCAGGGTAAAGGAAAGACAGGCGCTGAGAATGACGTTCTTGTGGATTCTATGGTGGGAGAAATTGCCACCGTCCTGGAAACCCTTGCACCTCAGGCCATCGGAAAAGTCGAGCACCGGGGCTCGACCTGGAACGCACGCAATGCCGGAACAGATCCCCTCGAAAAAAATGCGAACGCGAAGATTGTGCGGGTGGATGGTCTAACACTCTGGATTCAAGCCGAATCGCTCACACAGGAGGAATCACATGTCAGGTGAATTATTAGTCACGATTGTTTTTGCTGGACTCTGGACTGGCCTTACTCATCTTGAAAAAAACGGCGGTGGTTGTGCCCCAGCAAAGCGCCTACGTGGTGGAACGATTGGGGAAATTTTCTTCAATCCTCAATGCCGGCCTTCATATACTCGTTCCGTTCATTGATGTGATTCGGTACAAACATTCTTTAAAGGAACTTGCTATTGATGTCCCGGAACAAATTTGTATCACCAAAGATAATGTACAGGTAGGGGTGGATGGCGTGCTGTACCTCAAAGTCTTGGATGCGGAACGTGCCTCCTATGGCATTACAGATTTCCGTTTCGCCATTTCTCAACTCGCCCAAACTACGTTGAGAAGTGAAATTGGGAAAATCGTCCTGGACCGTACATTTGAAGAACGCTCAACGATTAACATTTCCGTGGTGAATGAATTGGATAAAGCCTCGTCTCCGTGGGGCGTGAAAGTGATGCGTTATGAAATTAAAAACATTAATCCACCTCAAGATGTGATCAATGCCATGGAAAAGCAGATGCGAGCCGAACGGGAAAAACGAGCCGTCGTGCTCACGTCAGAAGGTCAGAGAGACGCAGCCATCAACGAAGCTGAAGGCCAAAAGCAACAGGTCATCAAAGCCTCGGAGGCCACGCGACAACAACAAATCAATGAGGCAGAGGGTGAAGCTGCGGCCATTCTGGCTATTGCAACTGCGACATCTGACGGAATTCGGAAAGTCGCGGAAGCCGTA
>QIMB01000419.1 GCA_003233615.1 Nitrospirota bacterium | reverse complement strand
GGATTGAATGTGCTGTGATAGGTTTATTCTACATTGTTATCTATGATGCATTCTTCCATATTTCGACTATCCCTTCGACAAGGTTATAGGGTTTTTCCCCTCGCCGTATTATTATTATGGATGAGTGTATCTACGTTTGCCTTTTCCTCTGATTCTTCTCCCCTGGTTGTCGAGAACGTGCATGAGTATTTTCCCGATCAAATCGGGAATGAGTGGCTCTATCGTGGGAGGATGATTGAAGGGGGGATGGTTCAGATTGCTGAGAAGGACACGACGTTTACCAATGTGTCCAACGTGATCGGTGAAGAAACGGTAGATGGTGTGGGGGTGACCGTGTTTCACGATACAAATCCTGGTAATCAAGGGCCATCGGATAGTTATTATCTCCGTGATGCGGCGGGCATTCGGTATTATGGGTCCAAGCCTGGAACGACGTTAGAACGTCAGTTAGTGCCCTATCAGATCATGCGGTTTCCCATGGAAATCCCCAGCTCGTTCGAGCAATTTGATCGTAAGGGACTGGAGCTTGGCATAGATATCGATCGAGATGGGGAGTCTGAAAAGGTGGATATTGTGGCTGTATCGTCTGCCCAAGGGCAGGAGACGGTCACTGTGCCTGCTGGAACATATTCTGATGCAATTCGCTTAGAAGCGAAAATGACGATGAAGGTCCATCTGTCCGAAAGTGGGAGAATCATTCAGGGAAAGGATACGATGACAGTCTGGTTTGCTCGAGGAGTGGGTCTCTTGAAATATGTTGAGCGTCAGACGATTCCATCGTTTAGAAGTGAAAATGAACGTGTGGTTGAAGTGACGGAAGTGTTAGAAAAAGTTACGTTGGCTGCGGATGTTGCCTCATTGACTGATCAGTATGCTCCTTAAGAATTTGCGAAACTTAAACCTCCGATTTCCACTCCTATCTTCAGGCCAGCTTTGGCCGATGTGTACTCACCAAATCCTCAACCTCGGTTACGTGACGCTTCTGGTTGTGCTCTTTCAGATCGAACTGATCTGCCCAGAATCTTGTCGTAAAATGGTTCAAGTTTTGTCTCTCATGCCCTAAGTTCCTTTCGCCTGTGTTGCATGCTTCATCATGAGCGTCTGAGTCATTCTAGTTTGTGCAAGGAGAGAGTCGTTGGCCGGAAATACTGCCGTGAGGTCCAAGGGAATTGGTAAAGGTTCCTTCGAGACGTAAGTCATGGTTGCTGAGCAACAGGCTATCTTCTTGGATGCCTTGGGGGAAGGTCCATCTGAGAAAGACAGTATCTCCATGAATGAGAATGGTGGTGGGTTGGACGTGCGAAGAAGAGGATTGTCCTGGTGGAAGAAAAGTCATGGTGGTTTTATGGTCGCCATGGTTTTGATGATTATGGATCATCCATTTCCACGTGCCACAGAGCCGCATCATGGCGTGATTGGTCTGTTCTTGTTGCTGCCAGTGTTGCATGTGATGCCATGATTCCAAAGAGACATCATATGCTTGCCTCTCCGCCTGTATCGATAGAGTGAGAAGGTAGGCGTGAAACACGGGGAGCAATCTGGATACGACGTACTGCTGGATATAGGCGTTTTTTTGGGAGTCGGAAATGTCGCGTTGGGTGTCATGTTCGTCAATGTGTTTCCAATATTCGTGAAGCCTTGTTTCAATTCCTGTGAAGCCACGATTATTCAAGAGATTTGTCCATGAAGTGTCATCAGTGGGTGAGTCGGCTTGGTCGTGAAAATACGCAAATTGAGAATACTCATTATCAGGAGAAAGAGCTACGGGATCTTGTGGGAGAGCCACAGACAACTTTCTTAGAATGTCCCAGAGATGCTTAAATGCCTGGAGTGAAGGCTTCAAGAGTATCCACTCCTGCTGTGCGTCTGATGAGAGCTTGTCCAAAAAATCATTGGTATGCCATCGAGTGACAGGGATGGCATGGAGATTCTGGATCTGTGCGATGGTGGTCATGGCAGCCCAAAATGTGGTGATGGTTGTGCGCAGCTCTTGGGAAATGGGATTTGATCCATCCTGGCGTCTAGAAGATTTTTTTCGTGTGGGATGCTGCTGCGACCGTCGCGGTTTTGGCATGAAGCGTTGGTTGAATTCTAAAGCTTCTTGATCAGAGGAAAGTTGAAGAATATGAGTATGTTGTTCCTTCAAGAGTCTCCAGGGATGCTCAAGTCGGCTATCCTGGCCAACTGCGGCTGGAAGATTTTCAATAGCGAAGAAGCAGATGAGCATGCATAAGACTCTAATCCACTTTGACCAGATTTGGAATGACATGATCAATCTTGGATAAGATGTATGAGAGGTTTGAGACCCGCAATACACACAATGTGCGGTCTGAAAACTAGGGGAAGCCCCAGGTTGGTTTGTTACGCTCTTTTGATCAGGTTGCCGAGGAACTCCAGTGACTTTTCTAAAGCGACATCTAAGTCAACCGCTCGATAATTCGGTGAGTTTGGATACCAGAATCCAGGTGAGGCTTCGGCAAAAGTATGGAGTTCTACGTTTTTGTCAGCTTCTTTAGCTGTTTGACAAAAGTGGTCGAGTTCTTCGGAAGACGATTGCGGGGTTTGTCCTGCTTGTTGCAGCATCAATGGACAGTAGAGCCCTTGCGCCGTTTCAGGACCGTCAGGTACTGTCCCTCCAATGGCGACGGCAGCCTGAAGTCGACGACGATGCGCTGCTGTTTTGATCGCCAATGTCCCGCCCATACCAAATCCCACAACACCATGTCCATTGCGCACGGTTCGTTCTAGAAGCGTGTCTTCCGTCAGGTTGCAATTGAGATATTCGAAGCAAGCATTAATGTCCTGGAGTGCGTGTTGTTCATTGAGACGTTCCATAAGGGCTTCTGCAACCTCGGTATTGGCTGTGACCATTCCGCCTTGGCGGCCATAGAGGTTGGGAAGTAATATAATATAGCCATGGCAAGCCAATCTCTTGGCCAAATCTTGGATCGGTGCAGTCAAGCCCCATTGATCATGCAGAACAACTAAGCACGGGAGGGTTTTGCCAGTTATCTGTGGCGCATATTGAATGCCTTCAACCTGAGGAACTTTGTGCATGCGTGTCTCGGCATAGGGGTCAACCATTCGATCTTTATGGGTTTCGAAAATTCCTGTACTATTAAATCTCACAGGAGTGTAGCCGATTTGATCGAGGGAATAGGCTGTTTCTTGCTGGGGCATGAGTGTAACCTTTGGATAAGTTTAAAAATTGGTGTTCAATGAAAATAATTGAATGTGTTCAATAAAATGGTGAGCTGACTATATCGGTGCTTTCTTCAGACTGTCAATTGAGCATTCTCAGTTTTGGCAATGTAGAAAACAAGCGAGTCACCTTTACAGGATGGGACAGGCGATGCGTTATCGCCCTTTTGCTGTGCTCACGTACTGGGAGTACGCTCCTCGTGCCAAGAACGGTCAGACCCTCTGCGGGACGCAATAAGCAATATTGCGGCCTTGCTGAGCGGACTTTTTTGACCATTCCGTCGGCTGCTCATGTCGATTGTGCCTAGAACACTTATATACCGTAAGGAAGAAGTCCAGTGCATATGTTCTTAGACTCTCTTTAAATAGGACAAGGAATGGCTAGACATGGCCATTCCTAATCTATCGACGAGTCATGAAAGATGAGCTGAGTCAGGCCCTGGCACAGTTTCGTATATTATGAGCGTGTGAAGGCGTGAAAAAAACAGTGGATGTTGAATTTCACAATAATTCTCTAGGTTTGATCAGACGCAGAAGCTATGCGGGACATAGTATGAGCTAAAGTTATTGGCGATCCTGTAGCGCATTCTCTGTTTGCGTGACATTGTTTGTTGCATTGTGGAATTGAGGCTGGCATCTCCTTTCTATCTATTTCTATTCTCTGGCTTATCCCTTCATCAACATAACATTTCGAATTTATGTATGAAGGATCTGTTCCTTTGTCTCTCTGTCTAAAGTGTGAATGCGTTGCTTTGCTAGAAAAGTTCATTAGGGAATATTGCCAATGGGTATTCATCTCATGTAGAATGATCTGCATCCATTTTGAGACAAAATGGGTGACCTTTTTTCACCAAGAAAGGATTTGACAATATGGAGCGGCGAGTGACTTCTCATACGGAAGAAGAAGAGATGAATCAACGCCGTCGTTTGCTCACTCTTGCTCGCAAGGGCGATCAAAAGTCTATTGATCAGTTATTTGAGCTCTATCAAGTCAAAGTGTTTTCTGGTGATGCATTAAAAAAGAAAAAATTGCCTTCATTTCCTGTGAAGCCTTTGAATGGGTCTGGAAAAGGTGGTTCAAAGGCTTTCAAGAATAAGGAAAAGACAGTGAAGGTGTCCATTTCCCAGCCTAAACCACAAAAAGGGAATACGAAAAAAACGGAATCTGTGCCGAAGGGTGTGTCAAAAATACAGGCGAAGGTTAAAACAGTTGAACCTTCATCAGGGAAATCGTCAAAATCGACTCTTCAGAAAAAGTCAGGCGTCAAGCCCGTAAGCCTACCGAAGAAAAATTCTCTTGAGAAACAGCCGAAGTCACAAAAACTCGCGTCCCTCAAGAAGCCGCGTATCGCGAAGAAGAAGTAAGGGGGTGATGCTGTGACGTTCAGTGCCGAACATCAATGCGCAAACCTCCTGTTGCCAGTTTACTCCCTATAGCATTTGCTTGTTGAATATGACCTTGAAAGACGATGGCGCTGCCTTGGTGATCAATCTGCCAAGCCAATTCAAAGGCTTTGGGCGGGTTCATGCCTGGGATGATCTGACAAAATAACGTGATAACCTCTTGGTATGTGTGGCAATCACAATTGAAGACAATAACCTCAGCCTCGAAATCTCTACCTGTTCCGACATCCGTTGTCTCTTGAGTAGATGGAACATCAACCGTTTTGCCAGCCATACGATTCATCGTATCGCATTGTAGCAATGGAATCATTCCCTCTCAAGATATTCCCCAAAAAGTTAGGGCAAAGCATGAAGGGCATAATGTTTGTTGTGAGACTAGCCGACACGACCACGTGAGCTAGAGAAATTTTCGCGACTGCAATAGGTGTTAATCATTTTTCTAAGGGGTAAGGTGTGGCCAAGACAATCTTAGTAACAGGGGCTGCTGGTTTTATTGGGAGTCATGCCGTGGAACAGCTCCTCAAACGTGGGGATTGCGTTATCGGCCTGGATAATTTGAACGATTATTATGATCCCTCCCGCAAGGAAGCAAATCTTCGAGAAGTGATGGAACTGGCGAAGGCCAAGAAATGGTCGGGAACCTTTGAATTCCTCAAAGGAGATATCCGGGACAGACAATTCGTTGCGAATATTTTTTCTCAGCATCATATAGATGCGATTATTCATCTCGCTGCAATGGCTGGTGTGCGGGTGTCAATTGATGATCCAGCTTTATACTATGATGTGAATGTGATGGGAACGCTGACCTTGCTGGATGCGGCTGTTGGGCGGATTGGTCCCAAGAAACCAGAAAAGTTGCCGACCTTCATTTTTGCGTCAACGTCGTCAGTCTATGGAAATACCCAAACGGTGCCCTTCGTCCCTGAGGATATGTGTGATCGACCGCTGGCGCCGTATTCATCGAGCAAGCGAGCGAGTGAAATGTTGGGGTATACCTATCATCATCTTTACGGGTTGGATTGCACGGTTTTTCGTTTTTTTACCGTCTACGGTCCGCGTGGACGACCAGACATGATGGCCTACAAGGTGTTGGATAATATTTTTACAGGATGTGACGTTCCGCTCTATAACAACGGGAACATGTATCGTGATTGGACATATGTCAACGATATTGTCAGTGGTCTCGTTTCGGCAGTCGATCATCCGTTGGGATACGAAATTTTAAACCTGGGTCGTGGAGAGCCGGTGTTGTTGTCCGATTTTGTCAAAGGTATCGAAGAACTGGCTGGGCGCGCTGCCAAGTTAACGTCAACTCCCATGTTGGATGTGGATATTGCCTATACCTTTGCGGATATTTCGAAAACACGAAAGCTTCTTCAGTACGATCCTCAAACATCAGTTCCTGAGGGGGTTGCGCAGTTTTGGAAATGGTATCAAACTGCGGTGCTGCGCTCTCCCGCCTAGAGATTCACGCCAGGATCCTCTCACCTTCATCATCTTCTGGTCCTTAGGGTCTGACCATCCACAACCCTAACAACAGCAGTTGGATCACGGAAGTCTGCACAACCTCTTGACGCACCTAGGAACTGTAAACATTGGCTCATCACCCACAAGGTGACCACGCAATGTGTCTATTCCCTATGCACATCAATTGTTTTACACAGCTTTTCGCGCCCAATTTCCGCCTTTAGGATAACCTTGATATCGCACACTTCGAGGCTACCACCAGAGTGTATTGCGTTGGTAGAGATTCTCCGTGGTTGAAAGATGTACTGGGATGTTCTGCTGTTTTGTGCTGTGTCCTTCAGTTTCTGGTGAATCTGCCGACAAGTCCATTGTAGGCCTTTTCTTTGGCCCCGATGAAAGAGCGATTGGCGCAACGGGGAGCCATACGATTTTCAATGAAGGGTGTTGAAAGGTGAACAAGAACTCAATGAACCCAGAATCGTTACACCAGGAGGATGTTATGTGTGTGAGTCAAAACAATAGGCTTTTTCTTACTATCGTGTTGGGGTTGTTTTTGGTCTCAGGGTGTAGTGGACATTCTCTCAAGTATGGAGCCAATTCAGAAGGAGAGGAGATGGCTGCCAAAGAAGGCATGAGTGGGACCGGTGAGACCTCATGGTCTGGTGTAGCTCGAAATCCAGATGGGACGCTCATGCATGGTGGAAGTGTCGATGGTAATAATCCTTTCTTTCGATCTGGGCAAGGAACGTCGAATAGTATTGGCGCTGGGACATCCGAAATGAGCTCAATAGACGGGGTTGCGTCTGTCTGTTCCCGGGAGCGGGTCAGATTACGGACATCAATTTGGCGGAGTCGATGGACGTGGGCCCGATCATGGAGGAGTTACAGGGTTTGGGAGTGGGTCTGCCAATACGAGTAATCTTGACCCAGAAGCTTGGGCGAATGCCTACTTGCATGGGGAAAAAAGCAGTCAGGAATTTTATGGGGATCCGTCGACAACGGGTTCATCGAGTTTCAGTGGGAAGGGCGAGACGGCGAACTATGGACATAATTATGCTGGAGTTTCAGGAAGCGGGCCAAACCATGGAGCTGTTGATGGGTTTAATCAAGGGAGCGCCTCATCGATGGAAACTGATCCTGAAGCGTGGGCTCAAGCCTATGTCAGGGAAAATGGAGGGCCTTCACCGGAACATGTGAGTCCCGATATGAACATTGCACAAGCCAATGGGCAGAAGAATTCTCATTCGATGGGAATGCATGAGTCAATGGGAGGCCCCATGGCTGTAGGCCATGCGAGTAGTGGTTTTGATGGTCGTATACAGGATATTTATTTTGCGTTTGATAGTTGGAATATTTCTTCCGAGGGTGCTCGGTATCTGGAAGAAGACGCTCAATGGTTACTGGCCA
>QIMB01000463.1 GCA_003233615.1 Nitrospirota bacterium | reverse complement strand
ATCTGCGTATTGCCTACGTCACCACAGAACAATTTACCAATGAAGTCATTAATTCCATCCGATATGACAAAATGATGGAATTACGTCGCCGTTACCGAAATGTGGATATGCTGTTAATTGATGATATTCAATTTTTGGCGGGAAAAGAACGGACCCAAGAGGAATTTTTTCACACGTTCAATTCCCTCTATGAAGAGGGAAAACAAATAGTCCTCTCCAGTGATCGCTTTCCTAAGGAAATGCCGTCGATGGAGGAACGCTTACGATCCAGGTTTGAATGGGGCCTGATTGCGGATCTTCAACAACCAGACTTTGAAACTCGAATTGCCATCCTTAGGAAAAAATCAGAAGAAGAAGGCCTAGCCATCAATGAGGACTCGAAGGGGCCCTTATCAGGCTTGGGGCCTATGCGTCCCTAACCGGTCAACAAATCACAGTGGAAATGGCCAAAAATATTCTTCGGGATCTTTTGGGTTGTAAACGAAAAGTCATTACGGCTGAGGACATACAAGAAGCTGTTGCCAACCGGTTCCATCTTAAAATATCCGATTTAAAGTCCAAGCGACGGACAAAAACTTTAGTGTACCCACGGCAGATTGCTATGTTTCTTTGTCGCGACCTCACAGATGCGTCGTTCCCGGAGATTGGAAGAGACTTTGGGGGGAAAGATCACACCACGATTATTCATGCATGTAAGCAGATGAAAAAATCGCAGGAAACGGATGCGACGCTTCGAGCGACGCTCGAAAACCTCAAAGAGGAAATTAGCAAGGCATAGGCACATGCCTCCTGTAGGACCTTCATGAAAATTCGGATAGCCAGGGACGATTTATTGACCGCTCTACAGCGAGTGCAGGGTGTGGTCGAAAAGCGAAATACCATGCCTATTCTGGCCAATATTTTGTTAGAAGCCAAATCTGAAGGCTTGGATATTTCGGCCACTGATTTAGAAATTGGTATGCGTGGCCTCTATAAAGCCAAGGTGGAGGTTCCTGGGTCGGTAACATTCTCGGCACGAACACTGTTTGATATTCTGAAAGAAGTCCGACAATCCGAAATAGAAATAGTTGTCGCAGAAAACAATTGGGTCACCGTAAAGGCAGGTAAAAGCCAATTTCGCGTGGTGGGTCTCGCGAGCAAAGATTATCCTGCACTGCCCGCCATTGAACGAGATGGCTTGTTGTCGATTTCTGCTCAGGGTTTATTGCAATTATTGAAAAAGACAGTGTTTGCGGTCGGCGAAAAAGATACCCGATATGTTCTCAATGGGTTGCTCATTACGCTGATTCCTTCTGGAAAGACCGTGACGATTCGGTTGGTAGGAACCGATGGGCACCGATTAGGCTGGGCTGAACAAGAGTTGACTCCTGATCCGTCCGGCATTCCCTCATCGGAACTACAAGTCATCATTCCCAAAAAAGCCGCCATTGAAATTCGGCGTTTGTTGGAAGAGGATGATAAGGAACCTCTTCTTGGTTTTACCAAGAATTTGCTCATCCTCCGTAAAAGTGGACTGGTGTTTACGTCACGAATTATGGAAGGCACCTATCCGAATTATAAGCAAGTTGTGCCAAAGGAATCGTCAAAAAAAATCACCGTGAATAAATCGGATCTTGAGGGCGCCTTACGGAGAGTCGCGATACTATCAAAAGATAAAGCGCATGCCGTCAAATTATCCTTTCATCCTGATCATATTCATTTATCATCCAAGAGCCCTGAATTGGGAGAAGCTGAGGAAGAAATTGCTTCAACCTATAACGGGGAAAATTTTTCTGCTGGATTCAATGCTCGGTATTTTCTTGATGTGTTATCGGTTATTGAAACAGAATCACTGTCCCTCCAAATGGAAACAGCCTTAAGCCCGTGTTTAATTCAAGAGCAGGGAAACCCCTCGTTTAAAGCCGTTGTCATGCCCGTGAAAGTCTAGAAGATTTGACCTCACGGACGATCATCCTCCTGAACGTTTTCACATTGTAAGCTATATGGAATCATCAGAATCACCAAGTCAAGAATCTGCCCAGGCCCCGATTTCTTCCAAATCCGATACGGAATACGATGCCGACCAAATCCAAGTCCTGGAAGGTTTGGAAGCTGTCCGCAAACGTCCAGCCATGTACATTGGGAGCACCGGGATTGATGGTTTACACCACATGGTCTATGAAGTGGTGGACAATAGTGTGGATGAACATATGGCTGGCTTCGGGAATGAAATTCTTGTGGTCCTCCAAGTGGATGGCAGTGTGATGATCTCGGATAATGGGCGAGGTATTCCAACTGGCATGCATTCCACCCAGAAAAAATCTGCGGCCGAAGTAGCCTTAACTGTGCTTCATGCTGGAGGAAAATTTGCAGAAGGGGCCTATAAGGTCTCGGGTGGTTTGCATGGAGTGGGTATATCAGTCGTCAATGGTCTTTCCGAATGGCTGGAATTAGAAATCTGGCAAAACGGGGAGGTGTTCGAGCAACAATACGAACGCGGCAACCCCCTTAAACCTTTAGCACTTTCTGGTAAAACTAAAAAGCGTGGAACCAAAGTGGTGTTTAAGGTCGACCCGCTCATTTTTGAAGCCGTCGAATTCAGCTTTGATGTCCTTGCTCAAAGACTTCGAGAACTCGCCTTTCTGAATAAAGGATTAGAAATTACGCTCAAAGATGAGCGAAAAGGCAAAGAAAAGGAACAGGTCTTTTGTTACAAGGGTGGCATCGTTTCATTTGTGGAACACCTGAATGAAGCGAAATCTCCATTGCATGCGCCGATTGTTGTCCAGGTCGAAAAAGCGGAGCTTCTTCTGGAAGTGGCCCTTCAATACAACGACGGGTATTCCGAAATCCTGTTTTCGTTTGCGAATAATATCAATACACGAGAAGGGGGTACTCATCTCATTGGCTTCAAGTCAGCATTAACTCGAACCATCAATAGTTATGCGACGGCATCAGGGTTGTTTAAAAAAGATTCTGAATCACTCAGCGGTGAAGATGTGCGGGAAGGTTTGACGGCTGTCGTCAGTGTCAAAGTTCGCAATCCACAGTTTGAAGGGCAGACAAAAGGCAAACTCGGGAATAGTGAGGTGAAGGGCATTGTCGAGTCCGCGGTGAATGAAGCGCTTGGAAGCTATCTGGAAGAAAATCCTTCGGTCGCCAAAAAGATTGTCGGGAAGTCTCTGGATGCAGCCAGGGCTCGGGAAGCCGCAAGAAAAGCCAAGGAGTTGATTCGTCGCAAAGGCGCCTTGGAGGGCGGGTCACTCCCAGGAAAATTAGCTGATTGCTCCGAGAAAGATCCCGCCATGAGTGAATTGTATATTGTCGAAGGTGATTCAGCTGGCGGGTCGGCGAAGCAAGGTCGAGATCGACGAACTCAAGCCATTCTGCCACTCAAAGGGAAAATCCTGAATGTTGAGAAGGCTCGATTTGATAAAATGCTGTCCAATGAAGAAATTCGTACGCTCATCATGGCGATTGGCACGGGGATTGGACGACCGAGGGAGGACGCTGAAAAAGGCAAAGATGATAAAGATGCGTTTAATATAAACCGCGCACGGTACCATAAAATTATTTTGATGACCGATGCCGACGTGGATGGGAGCCATATTCGCACGCTGCTACTCACGTTCTTCTTTCGGCAAATGCCAGAGCTGCTCGAACGCGGCTATATCTACATTGCGCAACCACCGCTGTTTAAAGTGAAAAAAGGCAAAGGGGAAAAATACCTGAAAGATGAAGCAGCGATGAATGACTATCTCTCCAATCTTGCCGTAGAAGATGCGGAACTCTTTCTGCAGGACAGCAATGAATTTGTCACGCGCGATGTGTTGTTACCCATTTTGAATAAGCTCGTGGCGTTCGAAAGCCTGGTCACTCGTGTGGCACAAAAACATGGGGAACCGGCTCTCTTGCGAGTCTTTGTCGATTTTATACACTTGACCAAAGACGTGTTAAAAGATCGCAGTGAAGTCGAAACATTGGTAGAAGAAGCCACGCGTGTCATCGGCTTAGTTTTTAGCGAAGGAACCTGGAGCCTTGAAATTCAGCATGATGAAGAACATGATTCACATAAAATTGTTTGTCGTGGGACAGGGAATGGAAACAACAAAACGTTCACGCTGAATCATGATCTTGTCGGGTCGGCTGATTTCCGGGAATTACAAAAACTTACGCCTGCCGTTTTAGGCTTGGGACGACCGCCCTATCGTCTGAAACGGAAGGGCGTGGAAGCCACGATTCCCAGCAGTATGGAACTCGTCAAAGAAATTCTAGAATCCGGGAAAAAGGGCTTGTCGATTCAACGGTACAAAGGTCTTGGCGAGATGAACCCCGGGCAATTATGGGACACCACGATGGATCCCGAGACTCGGAGTCTTCTCCAGGTGACATTAGAAGATATCGCGGGCGTTGATGAGATTTTCACCATTTTAATGGGAGATGAGGTTGAACCTCGGCGAAACTTCATTCAACAACATGCGCTTGAAGTTCGCAATTTGGACGTATAGAGAGAGAAGGACTAATGTTGTTTCCGCTTTTGCTTCCCACATTTCACTTCTCTAACTTTTCCCTAGCTTATGCCACCTGAACAACGCCTCACACAGATTGCGATAGAAGACGAAATGCGTATGTCCTATTTGGACTATGCGATGAGTGTTATCGTGGGACGTGCGTTACCCGATGTCCGTGATGGCTTGAAGCCCGTCCATCGACGGATTCTGTATGGCATGAACGAAATGGGTCTGGGTTCCGGGCGCCCCTATCGCAAGTCGGCGAAAATTGTCGGTGAAATCATGGGGAACTATCATCCCCATGGTGATTCGGCCATTTACGATACGTTGGTTCGCATGGCCCAGAATTTCAACATGCGCTACATGCTGGTGAATGGCCAAGGAAATTTTGGATCGGTGGATGGAGATCCTGCTGCGGCAATGAGATACACCGAAGCCCGCTTGACGAAGCCGGCCGAAGAAATGCTCGAGGACATTGATCGGGATACGGTGGATTTTGTCCCGACCTATGACGAATCTTCTGTAGAACCTGTCGTGTTGCCTGCGCGCATTCCTAACCTGTTGGTCAATGGTGCGGGTGGGATTGCGGTTGGGTATGCCACAAACATTCCAACGCACAATTTAGGTGAAATCACGGCTGGTTTGATCGTCCTCTTAGATCGTCCGGAATCCACGATTCAAGAACTAATGGAATGTATTCCCGGCCCGGATTTTCCGACAGCAGGATTCATTTATGGGACACAGGGTATCAAGAATGCGTATGAAACAGGCCGTGGTCTGTTAACCCTGCGTGCTAAGGCGGAAATCGAAGTTGATGAGCGTACGGATCGGGGACGTATTATCGTGTCAGAACTTCCCTATCAGGTTAACAAGGCCAAGCTCATTGAAAAGATCGCGGATCTTGTACATGAGAAACGATTGGAAGGCATTTCTGACCTACGAGATGAATCCGATCGCGACGGAATGCGAATCGTCATCGAACTGAAACGAAACGAAAATCCCACGGTTATTCTGAATCAGTTGTATAAACATACCAATATGCAGACCACCTTCGGGGTGATCATGTTGGCCTTGGTGCAGAATCGACCGATGGTGTTAAACCTGAAGCAGATTCTCGAGGCCTTTATTGAGCATCGTAAAGAAGTCGTCGTTCGCCGAACCGCCTATGACTTGCGAAAGGCTGAAGAGCGAGCCCATATTTTAGAAGGGTTGAGACGGGCGCTTGAATCTCTCGATGAAGTGATTGCTCTTATTCGTAGTGCCTCGTCGCCCGAAACAGCCCGTCATGGTCTCATGGAACAATTCGAGTTGAGTGAATTGCAAGCCAACGCCATTTTAGATATGCGGTTGCAACGACTCACTCAGTTGGAGCAAAACAAACTTTCCCAGGAATATTCTGAATTAGTCGCTCGTATCGCGCATTTACGCACGGTGCTGGGATCCGAGGAGATGGTTCGCAATATCGTGAAACAAGAAATTCAAGAAATCCAAGAACGCTATGCAGATGATCGCAGGACACAGATCGTCCCGGTCGAAGCCGAGTTAAATATGGAGGACTTGATCGCGGACGAAGAAGTCGTCGTGACTATTACGCATGCGGGCTATATCAAACGCAACGCGGTCTCCATTTATCAAGCACAGCACCGTGGTGGCAAAGGCAAAATCGGAATGGGGGTGAAAGAGGAAGATTTCGTCGAACAGATCTTTACGGCCTCGACGCATGATTATCTCTTATTTTTCACTGACGCAGGACGGGTCTATTGGTTGAAGGTCTATCAATTACCAGATGTCGGGCGAGCAAGTCGCGGAAAAGCGATCGTGAATGTGTTGGCTTTGAATCAAGGTGAACGTGTGACCGCTACCTTACCAGTGCGGGAGTTTAGTGAAGATCGCTTTGTAGTGATGGCCACACAACATGGATATATCAAGAAAACGGATCTTGCCGCTTTTGGCCATCCTCGGCAAGGCGGTATTATTGCCTTAACGTTAGGGGAAGGTGACCGACTCCTAGGCGTCGATATTACCGATGGGACATGCGATATTTTGTTGGGTACACGTCTGGGAATCGTCATTCGTTTTCGCGAAGAAGATGTCAGGCCTGTCGGACGAACGGCGCGAGGTGTGCGAGGCATTCGGTTGTCTAAAAAGAATGCTGTGATTGGGATGGTGACGATCACGGGAGAATCAGAATCCTCGATTCTGACCGTCACAGAACGTGGCTATGGCAAACGCACACATGTTGGGGAATATCGCACACAGTCTCGAGCAGGCAAAGGTGTGATCAGCGTCAAAGTGACCGATAAAAATGGACCGGCCATTTCCTTTCATCACGTGTGTGATGCCGATGAGATCATGCTCATGTCCGCCGATGGGATGATCCTTCGGGCTCGCATGGCGGACATTCGCGAAATCGGGCGGAACGCCCAAGGGGTACGAGTCATGAACCTCCCAGAAGATGATCGTCTCGTCGGAGTGGCCAAATTGGCGGAAACTGATGAGGAGGACGCCTCTGAAACATCTGGGGAGGATAGCACAGAGGCTCCCGATTCAAGCCCTGACCCTGATGCCTAGGACCATACCAAGATACATCGTCGATAAGAAGATGTCGCACCGTTTCTTATTAAGAGGCTGTCCGAGATGCGGTTGATCTTTACAAGAAGTGAGAAGTACACGTGAGTAGCTAGAGAGAAGAAAAGACAAGTTCTTTCCTCCTTCTCATCGTTTACTACTTATTTTTCACTTCTACCTTCTCACGTCAGCTACATCCTCGTGACATCCAAGAAAAAACAGTTAGACCCCATTGTCAAAATGGGTTTAGGCATCTTCCTGGGGGGCTTTTGTCTCATTGCCATCGGCATGTATCTCTCTCGCCCAGACCGGTCTATCCCACCCTATAGTGTTGGCACCCAAGAGGGGGC
>QIMB01000030.1 GCA_003233615.1 Nitrospirota bacterium | reverse complement strand
CACTGGAGCATCGTGGACAATTCAACATAGGGACCTCCTCATAATATAAGGAGAAGAGCTTATCAAATATCTATTAAATTAACAATGCCAATTATTCTTGGGCACTGGAATTCCGTTTGGAGTCATCATGGGGACCATGGCTGGTTTTACTGGTGGTATAAGTGTCAGAATACGTACTGGCTTGATGCAAGGCTTATTCTTTGGGATTTTTATGTCCTTAGTGCTTGGAACCTTCCACAAGATGAAAACAAAGGGCATGTCATCGGACAAGGGTGATGATGTCGGACCCAATCAAACAAGGACAGTTACGATCGGCGATTCGGTTGAATCAGCATTTGAAAAGTGCCTTCAGGCATTGGGAAGAATAAAAGCTAAGGTCACCGAAACCAATAAAGAAAGTGGGACAATAACCGCTAAGACATCAATGATGTTGGAAGAGTTTTGGTGAAGAAATCAAGATTGCCTTGGTTAAGGATGCCAGCGGTAAAACCCATGTGACAGTTTCCAGTTCGCCCAAACTGAAAACAACTTTGGTGGACTATGGCAAGGGCCGCCAAAACGTCACATCATTTATTGGCTTTATCAATTCATAGTGTGAACACCGAGCGATTCTGTCTCATCAACAGCCCCTCCAGAAGTCAGCGGGAATCCATCCTAGTTTTCTCAATCAATGACAGTAAGCCAGCGGAACGCGGGGCCCGTGATTCAGGAACTATTTGGTCTCCGTGTTGATTGAAATACTCAGGATGGATTCCCAATTAAAAATGTTGGGAATGACGGAGAAGACAAGGGGTTAGAGGAACAAGGGCTATCCGCTTGCACCCCACACCCAAAAACGTAGGATGGCACACGCGGCTTCTTCGCCTCCCATCTCGACGCCTGCTGTACGGCTCTCGGGACGGACGCTCCTATCATCCGACGGACCTTGTCTGAGCATAGCGAGTTGGTCCGCTCTTCCCTATCCTGCGGCCGGCACATGTAATGCGGCCGGACTGGGCGTCAATGGTTTTGTCCACTTTTGCCGAAACAAAAGTGAATCGGCTGCCGGGCCGAACCCCATAGCTGTTAAGCTAAGCGGCTGGTTTTTTTGAAATGACGCTTGTCAAGCGCTTTTTTTGTGCTACGCTACCGGTAGCAATATAATAGCTATCGGCACCAACAGGAGGGATCTATGACACGAGAAGCCTGCACGATGCAACGGATTCAGAGACAACTGGCCAAAATGGGACCGGTGTTACCTGGGAGCCTGAGTGAGCAGTGGAATGTGTGCGGCACGCCGGGCTGTCGGTGCAAGGCCTCGTCCAACCCCAAAAAGCATGGCCCCTACTATCAGCTGAGTTTTACCGTAGCGGGCAAGAGCTCCACGCTCTTCGTCCAGAAGGATGATCTGGGCGAGGTGCGACGCCGGCTCAAGCGCTATCAGCAGTTCAAAGCATTAACGACTGTCTGGGTGCAGGCGTGCCTCGCTCTGGCTCGCCAGCAGGGCTTCAGGGGGTCGGGCGCATGATGGCGCTTCCGAGGGTGTTCGCGGGGTTAAAAAAAACAGTATTACTCGGCTGGCCAAACAGACGGGCTTTCAGCAACGCAAAGGGATTCTCACGCCCTATGAATTCCTGGTCTTGCTGACACTGGGGCAACTGGGAATGCCGCATCCGTCGTTGGGGGGGATGGTGGCCGCGTTATCCTCGCGCATCAGTCGCGAAGCCTTACACCAGCGCTTTATACGGCCCCGGCCGCCGCCTTTCTCCTCCTCTGTCTGCATACCGTCCTCCGGCACAAACTGCAGGCCGTGCCGATTCGCACACAACTGCTGCAGCCGTTTGCCCGCGTCCTGCTGGTGGACAGCTCGAGTTGGGATGTCAGCGAGAAACTCCGCGCGGTCTTCCCCGGTTCGGGCGGCAACGCGTCAACGGCCAATTGTAAGCTCCAAACGGCGTATGACTACAAGCAGGGCGAACTCGTCTTTCTGGCTGACACGGCCGGTACCGTGCTGGATAATCGCTATACGGACCACCTCCCCGCCCTGGTGAACAAGAAGGACCTCCTGCTCATCGACCAGGGCTATTTTAAACTCACGACCTTCAACGCCATCATGGCCAAAGGGGCCTTTTTTGTGACGCGGTTGTTCATCGGCATGGCTTTGGAGGATGTACGGACGATGCTGCCAATTGACCTCGGCGCGCTGTTGAGACACTCCCCGGCGCCGGTCTCTGAACGACTGGTGCGAATGGGGCAGGGCACCAATCAGACACGCCCCTGTCGCCTGGTGTGCTTGCGCGTCAGCGCCCAGGTGGCCCACGCCCGGCGCCGGCGGTTCAAGGCCCACGCGCGCCGACAAGGTCGGACCGGGAGTCACCGGCATTTGGCATTGTGTGACTGGACCCTCCTGATCACCAATGTGCCGGAGAAATGGTTGCCACTTGCCATGGTCCGGGCCTTGTATACGCTTCGGTGGCAGATCGAGCTGCTGTTCAAGCAATTCAAGTCCATTCTCCGGGTGCATCAGTCCGCTACCGGCAATGCGCATCGCTTGCGCTGCGAGCTCTATGGCAAATTGATTGCGGCGGTGTGGGTACATCGCCTGCATGCCGTCGCCAACACCGTGCGGTGGAATGCCGCACGCCAAGAGATCAGTATGGATAAGTTGTACAAACGGCTCCAGGAACGGGCATTTACCCTCTCCCAGTCATTGCTTTCATCGAGGCAGCAAGCCATGGCCTATTGGCCCCAAGAACTGGAGAGCTTGCTCACGCACTGTAGAAAATATCGCCAACGCTCACGGATGACCACATTGGAAATGCTTGACGCTGGCTTCGATCCCAAACTCCACACTGGTCAAGGCAATGCTTAGCTTAACAGCTATGGGCCAAAACCCGGCACTTCTCTGATAAGAAATGAGGGGGAAGATGGACCCCTCAAGAGCGAGAGAGCTTTGAAATGTCTGGGTGAAAAGTTAAATGCGCTAATTACCGAAAGGCGCCTTTGCGGTAGAGCCGCCAAAATGTTGTGAGGCCAGCCCAAATCGGGTGCTTGCGTTGCGCGGGAGTCAATTCAACTTTCACCCCGGAATGTCGCTCAATTTTCCAGATGAGATAGTCCGCCCCTCCTTGGAACGTAAACGCTGCTTTCATGAGCCGCACAATTGATAAGAATTTCCCCTGGACCTTTCGAACAATCCACTCTATTCGATTCTTTGCGTGGTCCCACTTCGAGTACTCTCCCTCATACATGGTCACATCATTCTCCTGAATGGCTGTAATCTTTGAAAAGTGCGCCGAAAACGCCGCATGAGCGACGTCTTCATAATAGGCTTGGTTGCTCTCCCATAGAGTCTTGATTCGCCCTGTCGATTCGGTACGTAATTCCGCGCCATAACTCAGCGCCAAGCCAGTGCTCCATACATCTTTTGCAGAAAATTGTTTCGGCATCTGCGGAACCACATTCCCCAAAAACGTCAACACGGCTTTGCCCAATCCAAAAATAATCCTTTGACTCATTGCCTCGCTAGGACAAGCCATCACCGCTGTCGGCTGCGAAAAGCGTCCCCAAAAATAGGAATGGAACCATTGTGGAGTAACACTCCACTCAAGATCCTCTAACGACAAAACCGCATATTTCATCCGAACGATGTGCCCCTCTACATCAACCTCTCCATAAAACACATTGGGAGGAAGCCAACGATTGAGCCGTGCCAGCCACGTTGACGAATACACCGCCGAGTAGTGATCCACAATGACATAACAGTCCACCAATCCGTTGTGATCTGTGCCCGCTCGCAAACACGAGCCATAGAGTAAAATCCCTTGAACAGCCTGGCCATATTTGTTGGCGAGGAAATTTCCTGCTACCTGAATAGAGTGAGGAATGACTTGAACACTCGCTTTACCAACGATCTCTAGCAATGTTGGTGAAAGAGCCATGACTACTTGGTTTTCAACCGTACAAAGGAAAGCTCACCGGGAGAATCCAGGATCAGCGGTTCTTGCGGTTGAGAAGACCTATAGATCTCGCCATCCAACACAAAACCACTGTCAAACACCAATTGAATTTCTGAGAGGTTTTCGCTCACATACCCATGGGTGACTGTCGCGAGAGCATGAGGCTTGCCACGAAGTAAGGCCGGCAAGACCCTCCATAAATACCGATACGGAACTCGAAGACTGGTATAGCGTAAGGGTCCACAAGCCTTACTCCAAAACGGTTTCATGCCTAGAAACAAGCGATTCAAGGTCGTGACCATCAACAGTAAATACTCTTCCTGATGGAGAGCCGATTCTCCAGTACGGACACCAACCATGATAGGATTCAATCCCTTTCGGCAACCCGTGGCTAATGCGAGTAAGAATTTGCCCAGAATCAGGCTTGCCCCCCATTCCCCTAACCGCCCTATCGATTGTTTTGTTTGGAGTCCCATTTGTGTCCCGTGATAAATAGCTCCTGTCCCAAAAAACATTCCATGTAACGGTTCTCGTTCCTCAGGAAAACGAATTCGTAAGATCGGTCGTGATTCAATGAAAAATTGTGGAGTAGAGGACCGTGCTTCAGTAAGAAATTGATCTAAGACCTTTGGCTCAAATTTCCCTAACCCCACATCACCTGCAATCAAATTGGCCGTTCCTGTTGGCAACACCGCCAAATGAGGAATCGACGTAAAGGGTCGATGATGAAACAACGCACCCATCGTGGCTTGAATTGTCCCATCGCCACCATTGACGACCACACAATCCACCTGGCCTTGGGCAAATGTCTTCAGCGCTTCGAGAATATCTGTTGGGGTACGAATGTCAACTTTCGCAACGTCAGGGTGTTGGGAAAATACGTCTTCAAATAGATTCGGCTTCCGCTTATTTCGACCACTCAGCGGATTATGCAGGATTCCGACTCGCATCATAAAAAAATGAACCGTAAGATGTGAGAAGCAAAAAAGACAGAAATGAGGAATCTGTTCTTCTTATTTTTCACTTCTTACTGTATTACTTCTTACTTCTCTTGTTTCACTTTCCCCTTCTCACTTGATTGTGGCCGGAGGATTGGTAAACACGCGTACGGCTACGGAGTCCCGACCATTCACCGGATCGATTTCGGCCAACCAGGATGTGAGTGATCCCTTCATATTTTTTTCCAGCACAGCCATGAGTAATCTTCCTAATAAAATCAGTGTCGACAGAGCAGTCCAGACGGCCACGGCTTCTAATCCTAAATCTGGGCGTCCGATCACAACACTGCCTGTCATAAAAATCATAGAAGGATTGCGACGAGCCGTGATGAGTCGAAAGTAGGAATCAAACGGCTTCCAACAAAAAATGACAAATCCTCCCAACCACCATTGAAAGATTCCTTCAACAATTCGGCCCACAATATATCCCACTACAATCACTAAACAGGTGGTCTCCACAGTCAACCAGGACAGGATGGGTGAATATGAAATCAGACCCCACCCCCAAGCCAGATACCAGAGCGGCGGGTGAATTAAATCAATACCATGGTCAAAAATATTTCCCCATTTCGTTGATGTCACGGTAACTCTTGCCAATTTCCCATCGACCGTATCGAGAAAGGTCATGACCCAGCCCAAGGCCAGACCAAGCACAAAATACCCATAACTAAATAAGATCCCCGCCAGAATCACGAGGATCAAGCTGAGAGAGGTCACTTGATTGGGTGAAATCCCTGCCACCGCACACAATCGAGTTACCCATTGAGCGGGAACCGGCCAACAAAATTTTGTCACCAAGTCGGTGACCCCTTTATAGGATCCGGAAAACAAATACTTCTCCAACAGCGTTTGCGTGTCCTCACGTATCGGCAACACGTAAGGACGGTCGGCTTTTCGCAATTCATTAGAAAATGAATCGCAAAGGTCTTCCAATGTCACACTTCGAATATTGGGCATTTCCGCAAACTGATCAGCTTGCATCCCTTGCACAACAGAAAGAGCCACAGACGCTTCAACATGAGCTGCAACAGGAACAACGCATCCGCCTGTCTCTAGCTTCAACATCACATTCTGTTCTTTCGATAAATTTTGTAACACTCGCGCATCAAAAACAAAGTCCCCGCGAAGGATGAGGACTGAACTGTCAGGAGGAAGACTCCGGATGTCAGATGCCACCTCATAGCTCCCAAGCCGATCCAGCATTCGCCCTATTCGTTCTTGAGACGTCAAACCCCACAAACGTATATCCGATTCATGACAGATGTACCAATATCTGCTCATATCTCGAATGATGTCCCGTCACAATAATATATACACATAAGAGATTCTCTCTTTCAGGAAAAGTACACCCACCAAATGATGCCAGTCGCGAGGACAATTGCAAGAAAAGGGATGAGCGTTGTCATAAATGCCGAAGCTCCAAATAAGATGCCTAAATGTTCCAAAATTTCGGTGGTCAGATAAAATCCAATCCCGGCCATTCCCCCTAGCATTATTCGCTTGCCGGCCGACGCACTTCTCAATGGTCCGAATGCAAAAGGCAAGGCAACCACAACCATCAACCCTGTTTTCAGCGGCATAAATATTTTTTCCCAGAACGCAAGCTCATACCTCACAACGTTCTGATTCTTGCGTTTCAGAATTTCAATATACCGAAAAAGATCAGATGGTGCGAGAGATGAAGCTGGTAGAGTTAATAACCGCATTTCGTCGCGATTAAAAGGGGAATCCCAGATGAGACTCGCTACCGTTTCTTCTGATATACGAAAACCATCAATCATTTTTTTCGAAATATTTTTCAGAACCCATTGTTGGGGATTCCGCACATCGGCTTCCTCAGCAAACAGATAGGCGACCATCTCACCCTTATGATTGAATTCAAAGATATCGATATCTTGGGGAATCTCGCCATACTTCAATGTCTTGATACGAATATAGCGAGTGCCTTCTCGAAACCATAGCCCCTGCTTTCCCTGATAGACTTGTGAATCAGACAACGCTAATGAACGTGAAACATGCGCGTACTGATCTAATGTCGGCGTGACATACTCTTCAAAGCACACCACAATGAGCACAAACACCAGACCCACGTGCATAACTGCCCAGGCTATTTGATAATGAG
>QIMB01000340.1 GCA_003233615.1 Nitrospirota bacterium | reverse complement strand
CGCCTCGCTCCAGAATAGCCTGAACGTCCTGAGCTTCAAGACGCACACCGTCACACATAATTTCCGGACGAAGTTCAAACCAGTCAATTGTCGGTGGACGCCGCGCATCAACCGAACAATCCCATTGCGCCGTGGCAATCGGTTTGTCATGGAAAAATAATTCAATCCCGGCTTCGGCAGCTTTGGCATAACATTCCGGCAACCCGGCATACAGCACGTCCTGTGGAATGGCCATGGCATCATGCCCGATCATCCTTTCAAATATTTTCAGGCCCAAAATGTTATAGGGAATGGCATACAACTGCGCTTCCCAATCGTTTGGCACAACGCACCATTGCCCCTCATGCACGAGTAACCGCACGCTTGGCTCCAAGAGTGGAGCAGAAAAAAAGTGCAAAAGATCTTCGGCTTCCGCTTTAATACGAAAAGGACGAAACTCCTCCTGGCGCAGGCAGGCTTTGATCAGCTTTTTCCCTTCCGCCGGTTTGCGCGCTCGACACAGTTGCAAGAACGTGTCATAGAGTGCCGTACGTCGTTTTTTCGTTCGTAACCCGCTTGAGACAGAGCGGGCATATTCAAGGAAGGGGAAGACACTAAATATCTGCTCGCTCGTTCCACTGAAATGCTCACCTTGCCAACATTCTGCAACAAGGGCTGACGTGTTGGTCTCGACGAGCGACGTATCCAACGACCAGGCTTCCGGCATGACCGTTAAACGGCACCGTTTGAGCGGACCCTGGTCTGCTTGATCGAATTGAACCAGTTCGACATCTTGGCCTTCAATCCTGAAGTGAACAGCACGCAACATGCGTGACAAATCTTTTTTGGGAAGATCCATTTGCAAACTCGCAAACTCTTCTACAGGGACGGAGAGCATCGGACGATTATTCGAATGCCCGCTTCGTCCTCTGGTTGCCAACGGTTGGGGCTCACGCTTCCGCACACCAATCTCGCTGGACCTCAACTCAGGCATGATGTCCATCTCATCTCTGTCATTGATATTGTCGGCTAAGACATCATAAAACTCCCAACCCAGCTCATCATCCAAGGGCACGAGTTTCTGTGCACCCAAGTCTACCACCATCCCCATAAAGAGCTGTGCCGACTCCTGCACAACACCAAACCGAAAACAGCGAGCAGCCACTGTCACGTCTGCTCCGCGCACATCCAATTCCGTTTTAATGGTGTAGGTCATCGAAGGAGCCCATTCCACCAATGTTCGACCCTGCGAATTTTCAAAATACAGAGGGAAGGATTGCCCATGATGTTTGAGGAAATCGAAAAGAGCATCTCGCACTGACCAAGCTGGATCCTGGGTCGCCCGCAAGAGAACAGCTAATTCGGTCGGCATACCCAAAAACGTCTGACAGATATGCCCATGATTGGTGATGACAATGAAACCTTCACCCTGGCGATCAAGCAGGCTCACTTCAAACTGTGGACGCACACGAGACGATGTCGTGACTGATTGAGGTGCCGAATCCCCATGCAGCAATTGCTGTAAGAGCTCTTCTTGTCTGCTCTTTCGTGTGTTACCTATCCGAAACGTATCGGGCTTTAAAAGATTCACCGTCGTCAACAGAGCACATATGACGTGTTTACACTGTGTAGAACCGGTCCATGACGGGCATCGGCAGGAAAAGACGAGTTCGCCTTTCTCGACAGAAATCGTCACCGCATAATATTTTGATCCTCGTACCGATGCAGCTAGAATCGTTCGGGCGTGATTCCAGTTATACGACTCCAGGCGCCCGTGCACATAGTACTCGTAGCCACGCAGTACATAGGCCTTAGATGCCAGAAAGTAGATGTGATTAGGAGTGAGGACTTTGAGCTGTTCGAGAATACCAGAAGATTCTATGGCCATAGACGCCTATAGACATACGCTACCGTCAAAGAATGGTTATCAGATATCATACGGCAATTAATAGACAAATCAGGCAAACACCGTGCATCGTGCACCTTACGGGGTAGTCACGGCGGCAAGTTTTTTTTGTATCTTCTCGACCACCATGTGTGCGGCAGGCGTCGCCGTAAAGAGCTCGAGTGTATTGAGTTCATCCACATGAACAGGCTGCATCGCAACATCATCGACTCCTGATCCAGCGCCTGTCATGACGCGACGGTACGCCCGGTGAAACGTCATATAGAGCCCCACATAGCGAACATGCTTTGAGACAATCTCCCACCCATATCGCGCATAAAAAATGATGGGATGTTCGTGCGGCAAACCCACTCGACGATCACGACGATATTTCCGACGAAAGATGCCACTATCCATAGGATGAATGCCCTCGACCTTCGCGGCAGCATAAAACGAGAGCATCATCCATTTCACCTTATTCATGCTAAACTGCCATGATTCTGCGCGACGAATGACGGTCTCGACATGCTCAGGAGTATAATAGGTATCCCACGCCTGCTGATAGGCATTCAACAATTCTTCTCCGGACATTCGAGCATGGGGCATGGTGACGTGAACCGAATCGTAGGTATTCATGTCCGTTGCTAAGGGCACTCCCTGTTCGCACAGCTCCTTGTGATCTTGTGATCCTGGCAATGGGGTCAAAATGAAAAAATACAACAGATCGATAGGCAGTTCCTTTTGAATGATCTGAATATCACGGGTGATGCTGTCAGGCGTATCGGTTGGAAATCCAAGTATTAACCCGGCCAGCGTCAATGCGCCAACCTTATGCCATGCTTGGAGCATGCTGCGATATTCCGTGATTTTATTTTGATGTTTTCGTGATCCTTCCAAGGAGTCGGGATTGATACTCTCAAGACCGATAAACACCCGATCCACACCGGCACGACCCGCTTTATCAATAAACCGGGGAATCTTATGACACATCGTATCCACTTGAATGGTAATCTTGAATTGTAACCCTTCCGCCTCCCGTAAGTGAATCAGCCGATCCAATATCGATTCCCAGGCCTGATTTCTCGCAAAATTATCATCCGTCACAAAAAACTTATGGATCCCTTGCGCCAGATTCATTCGAACCAATTGTTCAATATCATCCGCAGACCGAAAACGCGACTTACGACCCTGAACATTAATAATCGTGCAAAAGCTACAGAGAAACGGACAGCCGCGCCCGGCATCAAAACTCGTGCGCGCACCTGACATGCGATGAACCAGATAGGCGGGAAGATAGGGAACTGGTTGCCCTTCAAGCCCTGGTGGATCCTTCATGACATTATAGAGGGAAGGCATTGCTCCAGAATAGGCATCCTGCAGGAGCCGGTCTAAGTGCCCCTCCACTTCCCCCGCAAATAAGGAAATGCCTTCATCCATAGCCTGCTGAAGATCCGACGGAATAGTCGGCAACATGGCCAGGCACCCGCTCACATGGAACCCGCCGATGCACACTTGAAGGTCAGATCGGCGAAATTCTCTGGCAAGATCTATAGCCCTGGGGAATTGATTGGTTTGGACGCCCACCATAGCAATAAGACCATGACCACCGGCATCCTGAACCATGCGCACCAGTTCACGAGGTTTGATGCGGGTATTGGTTTCATCTAGTGCGGTAATAGACACCTGCACGTTACTCCCGAGAACCTGTCGTTCAGCACAATCACGTGCAAGCCCGTAAATGGCAGCCATCGTGTTAGAGGGGATGGACGAGCGCACCCACTGAATCACATAGCCCTCATCATCATAATGAGAAGGCTTAATCAAAATAAGATGAAATGTAGATGGGGACATGGACGATTTCACAGAATCTATTCCGAAGGGCTCACATAGTAACATCGCAGAACCAGTCCGGTCACCTTCTGTCATGCATAACGTATACGGCTCTGGCGGATTCTGGGTAAAACCTTAACCTTAGGAAATCCCACAGAAAACTAGCGGGGATCTTGCACGATCACAGTCCCTTGCATCGACCCGAGATGCAGATCACAATGGTAGGGAAAGATTCCAGAATTATCAAAAACATGCTCAAAGCGCTGCCCGGGTTTGTTCACCGTCAATCCGCTATTAAACTGCTGTCCTCCTCCAGAACAATCATTCACCCGACAGGATCCACTGGTCACACTGTGTGGTTCTTGCGCCCCGTCGGCGTATATCCACACAATTTTTTCACCAGTCTTGATCATGACCTCCGCGGGCAGAAAGAACGTCGTCGCCCGAAACAGAATAACCAACGCCCCGATTGGAGCGGATACCAATCCCTCCTCGACAGAAACAGGAGCGCGGGCCTTACGGGCTACGACCAAGAATTCATCTTCTGATGGATCAATGTCACAATACTTCCCTTCAGCAGCTGTCACCATCACAGCGTCCACGCGCTGAAACACTGCATGGGATATCACGCCACCAAACAGACCATCATCTTTCACGAGCGTGGTGGCAACGGTGGCATCAAGCTCTCTCGATTCTTGAACCTCTAACAGACAATCTTGAGAGTTGAGCTTCCAGGTGAATTCAACAAAAAAAGAATTCCCCACTTCATGGGCATCAACTAACACCTCCTGCTCTCCCGACTCCAAGTCGAGCCCAAAGTCCAACACCATATCTCCAACTTCCCATCCGACTGTGGCCTGTGCCGCCAGTGGGCACGTAAGCCCGATTAGCACAAGCATCATTCCTGCAGCAATAAGATGCTGACATAATTTTTCCACAATCATGTTCTTGAAATTCGCGCAGACCATCAACTCAACAGACTTGCACTTCAGTTCGGCATTCTTATGATAGCCGGGTCGTTTTCGGATACGGGCCTTGCTCACAGTATTACAACTGAAAGAAGTTTCCCCCTTTGTAACGCTCGTCATCGCTACCCCAATGAACGTGCTTATCCTTTTTTTCCAGTAGTGGAATATGTTTCGAACAATGAATATAGGCTTCTTCGACATCCACAACGATCCAACATTCAGGATGACGTCCGCCTTTTACGCCAGCATCCTTCAGAATGGCACCGGTTATATCCGGCTCTTCAGCCAATCGACCGTTGTCAATCACCCGTGCCGTCCCATTCACATGTAACCCGATCGTACTTTTATAAAAGTCAATGAACATCAGGCTCACATACGGATTTTCAAGAATATTCCCGACACTCGCCATGACCCCGTTGCCGCGATATTCAGGATAAGCCACACGCGTAGCCGTAAGGATGTGAATAAAACCAGGAGGACCAACGCGAATCGATGAATCAGCATGGCCCTGAGCATTCGCCGTAGCAATAAAGACAAATTCCTGCTCACGTACAAACTTTTGCATGGCAGCATTCAGCTCAGTCACGACCTGTTGCCGATAAAATCCCAATGCGCGTTGCGTGCTTCCAAAACGTGCTTGCGCGAGCTGTTCTCCTATCGTTGCTCTTAGGGGTATGGTCGACTCCGTCATACGTGATTCGCTCATCGATGTTGTGTCCTTGGCTCGCGATTTTGGCTTGTTATGTCTAGGGGACATCTCCCCTTCTGAAAAAACATTTTCACGTTCCATCCAACCTCTATGCTCACTTTAAAATCCAATACCGATGCTTACCCCACCACCCACACGGCCACCACGACTTCCTCCGCCGAATATGCCAAAACGGGGGCCTGATTCCTCAGGTTGAGTGAATTCCGGTTCTGGCCAGACATGGAGATGTTGAATCGTCACCGTCGGATACCCATATTCCATCTCATCAAGATTGGCAGTTGTCACGCCTGTCACTGCACCGACAAGCGTGACTCGTGTATTCGGAGGAAGAGTAGCAGGATCCAGAAACGACGACTCAACAGCCAAAAAACGCCCTTCCGAAGCGGTCCGATCATGAACTGGTTCTTCCGACTCGTTCAACGGAAGTTGTAGAATTTCTATACGTGTTCCCTGTGTCAAGCGCTTAGCGGAAAGAACTTCTCCTCCCAACAGCACTACTGCCCCATGATGACTCGTCGGTTCCTCAAGAAGCTGCTGAAATGTCACTGATGAATCAATTTGCGCCTTGAACGTCTCAGGCACAACATCAGAACTCGAGACACATCCAGAACTACATAATAAGACACTACCCAAGAGCATGCCGAATAATCTCATATCCATAAATAAACTTATTCTACCAGATAGGGCTGTTGAATAATTCACTTAGCCGTAAAGGCCCAAGATATAATCGACGTCAGTAGCTAAGGGAATGATCAAAAAAACATGCCCTGCGTCTTGCCGAAGGGTTCGTCCTGTCCTGAGTTTTGCCGAAGGAAAGACCGCCGTCTTTTGGGCTGCACGGAGGGTCTCTCAGTACGTGAGCATCGCAAAATGGCGTGAATGCCACTGGCGGCTTTGTTCAACATTCCAAGAACTGGCTTTCACGAAAAGCCCTAGCCATTGGACGACCCTTGGAAGACACTCAATAGTTGTGAAGGACGAAAAAAAAGCCTCAGAATAGGCGTATGAGACAAGTTCTTAGTACAGAGGGGCTTGAGGACCAGGACGCATCCCTATCAAATCAGGATCTTCTCCCTCAAGAACGGGACGGAGTTCCTCGTTTTCTGCTTTGCGTTGCACTCGACGGGCTTCTTTATCTTGTTGTTTCATTCGTTTCTGCATCTCTCGATTGCGCTTTGCCTGCGTTACCTTGGCTGGTCGTCCCATTTATCGCACCCTCTTCCTTTCAAGCCTACCACCGCATAGGCGCATTTCTCTACGTAGTACACACAATATGTTGTTGAATATATAGAAAAACGATAACGCCATACTGCCGATACGGCGAGGCCAACCCTAACATCGTGCCGAAGGGGAGTCAAATCAACAAGTGTTGGGCAGAGAGAAGCTAAAAGCAGTGAGAAGTGAGATGAGAAGAGACTAAGAGTCCGAATATCCCCTCTTCTTGCTTCTCCCTTCTCCCGTCTAACTTCTCACATGCTTTACTTCTCCCATCTCACTTTTTATTAGAAGCCGAAATCACAAAAATGGCGTGGACAGCCTTTCAGCCATCCACGCCACGAACAGGACAACGTCTTAAAAAAGAACATTATTTCATTCTGACAACAATAGCGCCCATGAAATCACCCTTCTTCCAATCCTTCTTGGTGGTCTTGGGATGGTTGTTGTGGCAATCGGCACAACCCTGCACAATTGCATAGTCTGCAGACATGCCAACTGTCGTCCCTCCATCATCAATCGTTAACACTTTGGCCTTGCCGCTCTCAAGTTTTTTCAACAGGTCCTTTTCCGCATCGCTTTTGGGGGCATTGGAGGCATAAAGCGGATCGGTGCCCACTAATGACAGTTCAAATTCTTTGAGTTGCTTACCCAATTCTTTGACAAACTGTGCCGGCAACATAATCGCATGTTTGTCTTTTCACTCAGCTTCACACCGGCTTTTTTGGCGTCCGCAATGACGCCTTTCACATACACGGTGCGGGCTGCTTTGGCCGTGGCCAAAATGTACTCGACAGCTTTGCCTTTAGAAATGTCGGCAGCATGCCCGGCAGGCAGAGCCATCAATAGCCCAATCATCACCACGCCAAACATCGTTAAAATTGTCGCCCCTCGTCTCATAGAGCCCTCCTCCTGTAAGTGTGGGAAAACATTATGTTGTAATGATACCATCCATAGTCTGTGGGGGATAAGAAAGCGTACCCGACATTACATGGAACAGTCAATCAGAAGACACCGTTCCATACTGTTGCCGTTAGGTCAATTTGGAGGAATGGAAAAGGGAGATGTGAGAAGGGAGATGTAAGATGTGAAGGGATTAAAAAAGAAGAAGCTCCCCGCCCTTCGGGCGAGGAGCTTCATATCCTCTCCTAACTCCTTGTTTTTTACTTCTCTTGTCTCACTTCTCCTATTCTTGCTTCTCCCTTCTCCCTTCGAACTTTATTAGAATTCTTCAAAGAAGTCGTCGTCGCTTTTGCCTTGACCCTGCCCGTTGCTTCCCACGCCCACAGGTTGCGGGGTTTGTGTCTTCTTGGGACTCGAGGCTTTTGCCGCCGGAGCGGCAGGCTTGGCCACAACCATCCGACGCGTGATCGCACCCTGTGAAGCAACCGTACCACGAGGAGCCGGATCAGCCACTTCACCTTCTGTTTTAAAGAACGCAACTTGTTCGATTAATCCCGCCGCTTGTTGATTGCGAAGCCGATGTGGCTTCTTCAACCAATGCCGCATTTTGTTGCGTACCTTGGTCCATTTGCATAATCGCCTTATTGACCTGATCAATACCCAAGGCCTGCTCCTGCGAGGCTGCACTGATTTCCGCAATAATATCAGTTACACGCTTGACGGAATTCACAATTTCCGACAGCGTTTGGCCCGACTGATTCACCAAATCACTGCCATCACTCACTTTTTGCACCGACTCATTAATGAGCGCTTTAATCTCTTTGGCCGCCGTCGCCGATCGTTGTGCAAGATTCCGCACTTCCGACGCCACCACCGCAAACCCTCGACCCTGCTCACCCGCCCGCGCGGCTTCGACCGCCGCGTTCAAGGCCAGTAAATTGGTTTGAAAGGCAATTTCATCGATCACATTAATAATGTCCGCGATCTTCTTGCTACTCTTATTGATTTCATCCATCGCCCCAACGGCTTTGTCTGTGACGGCGCCACCTTTTTCCGCCACTTCCCTGGCCGTGACGGCCAACTGATTGGCTTGCTTGGCATTATCCGCATTTTGTTTGATCGTCGATGTCATTTCTTCCATGGACGCACTCGTTTCTTCGAGCGAACCAGCTTGCGCCGAGGTGCGTTGCGACAGATCTTCGTTGCCCTGCGTGATTTCAGTTGACGCGGTGGAGACATGTTCGGCGGCTTGCCGGACTTCCCCCACCACATTCGAAATATTATCCAACATGGCATTCATGGCTTGGCCCAAGACGCCAAGCTCATCTTTCGAGGTCACCATCACACGCGAGGTCAGATCACCTTCTGCCGCACGTTGTGCCACTTCACTCACTTGAATGATACTGCGGGCACCGCGTCGCCCGACCCACAATCCGATAACTAAAATCAATCCCACACACACCACCACCGTCATCATGAGATTTCGGTTAAAGTTGATGGCCACTGCCAGGGCCTCCTCTGTCGGGCTTCCGACCAAGACCGACCAATTCATGCCGGGAAACCCTAACGCCCCTTTTAGATGCGCATACCCAACTAGTTGGTCAATTTTCTTTCTGGTATGTTCAAAGACACCATATCCCGATTTGCCCGCCACAGCTTCTTGGGCTGCCACCACATTCTTTTCAGCCAGGTTGAGGGTGAATAAGACATTCTCGAGATTATGCGTGATGTCTTCCGTGCCTTGGCTGGAAGGGTCGTAATCCACAATAACCTGCCCCGCATCGCCCAGAATGGTAATTTCCGAGCCTGGCAGTCCCGTCGTCTTGAGTTCTCCATAGGCGGCTTGAACCATTTCTTCCACTAACGAAAACTTCGCACGATTGCTCCAATAGCCTATTAAGTCCCCATCCATATAGACGGGCGCAGAAAATCCGATAGCCAATCCATCATCACCCGGAAACATCGTTTTGACATCCTCATCTACATGCACATCTTCAATAAACG
>QIMB01000053.1 GCA_003233615.1 Nitrospirota bacterium | reverse complement strand
AATCATCAATTTTATTGGCCTGTTCCCGTAAGCGATTCAACTCCTCTTTATCCTTGCCTTTCTTGCTCTCCGATATATCCCCTGACTTATTGGTGTGAATGGTTAACACAGCTCCCTGAAAATCCTGGTAGGTGTGTTCGAGCCATTCAGCCACTTCATCGCAATTGGTGGTGTCATCCGTCATCACAAAGAGAATGGCCTTTTTCCCTACCTTCCTATGTTCCTCATAAGCTTTGCGCCATTCCTCCACGCCCAAATGCAAATAATCTTCGTACCGTTCGGTGAACTTTGAGGACTGCTGCTCGACCAGCTTAGCTCGACTTGCCGCATCAGGCAGGACGGGATGCTTCACCACGTTCTGCGATATAGCCTCCACAAGCGGATAATCACTAACCGTCTGAACAAAGATGGCCCCGTTGTTGTGACGTGGCGTAGCCGTCACGTCTATTTGAAGGGAAAGAAAATGATCCTTCTGCCTAAGTTTATTGTGGATGTCCTGAATAGATTTAAACCATGCCATACGTTCATCATGAACATGATGGGCCTCATCATTCAAAACCACCAGCTCATCAATCTCCCGAATGATCACGCCCAGATCAACCTTGTTGTCCGTGGTCTTACTGACCGGCCTTCCGCCGAGAAAATAATCCATGGTGTCCTCATCATCAGGAGACGGAATGGTTTCGTTCCCGGAATACACCCGGTGAATGTTGGTCAAAAAGATATTACCTAACGGATGGGTCACGTGAACCTTATCCTGAATATGCAAGGTGAGTTGAAAATCATCGTGCCAGTTCTGACCTTCATATCCGTTATCGGGAAGCAACGGGTCTTCATAGAAAATCTTCAACCCGTCAAAGTCATGCCGAATACGATCCAGCACAATGATATTTGGGGTGATAACCAGAAAATTCCGGGCGAGTTGTGATTCCGGTTCATACAGCTTGTGGAAGTAGCACCAGGTGAGAATCAGGCTCATCACCTTAGTTTTCCCGGCCCCGGTTGCCATCTTGATCACCACCCGCAACCAGTCTTCGGGAAACATCCCGGCGGAAACGCCGCCAGAGGAATCAAAGCGCATCAGGTCATATTTATCCTTGGCCTGCACCACATCGTAGAGATAAATAACGGTTTCAACCGCCTCGCGCTGTGCGAAGTAATACCGAAAATTAAAGGTAGAGCCATCGGCCTTGGGTATCAGATGCTCGCTTTTAAACCACCAGATTAGAAGGGCTTTGCTGGTGGCCGTAGCCCCCTCATAATTCTTGTCTCGCCATTCCTTGACTTGCTGGCGGATGTTTTCAACAAGAGGGGGCAACAACTTCTGCCTACCCAGTTCCCGAAAGAGATCATCCCCTGGGAACCAGCGAATTGCCGGATCAAGAACAATGTAAGGATTACTTGGGAAATCAGGATGCAATGCCATAATAACGATTTAAAAGAGAGCCATTTGGCTATCAACAGGTGGATAGAACACCCCAATAATGATAAATGGATTTCTTGCCCAGCCATGGAATTGCCTCGTTGTGCCCAGAAAGAAAAAAAGGTCTTTTCTGGAAAATTCATCCATATATTTCCTTTTAACCAGTTCAAGCGCTTCAGGTTCATTGCCCGCTGCTTGTTTGAGGCAATGCCAATACAGCATGCCGATTTCCCAGTCTTCGATCATCAAGGTGCTTTCTGTGCCGTGACAATCCCGAAATCTATAGGAAAACTTGTACGGCAATTTATCAACAATTAAAAACTCTCTCTTGAGCTCCTCTTCTGTTTGAAACAGGGACAATTGCCGAGCCTTCTCTTTCAGTAACTCCAGGCTGTCATGATTCCATTCTCGATCTGTTTCCGTTATTTTTAACTCAAGGATTTCAGTTGGTTTGAAAATGGCTATGGACAGCTCATTGTTCTTGGCTTTTTCGATAAGAAGTCTCAAGTCAGAGTAGACCTCATTTTTCTCAAAAATAATATTTTTTCGCTCTGCCCACGCCCTTTCTGTTCCCAAGGGTTCCCCGATCAACTTCACCTGCTCAATATTCATGATCTTGTAACTTTCAGGTCGTGGGTCGCTCTCGTTTTTAATCAACGGCAACTCCATCCACTGATATTTTTTGTACCTGTTTTCATATTCCAGCTTCCTAAAGGGCAACGGATACACTCGCACCCAGCTTCCATCGTCAAGAATACCAGCCGTACAGACCAGCTCATCATATTTTTTGGAAAGAGTCGGGTAGGTCTTCACAGTGATAAACACGTTTCGCATCCTACTCATAGATGCCGAATCCTGATGCTTCGCTCCTTTGCCAGAAAATCGCTCACACAGTGACGGTGACAATAAGCATTGTCCTTCTCAAAACAGGTCAGTGCAATACGCTCATGCTGCGCTAACAAGGTCTCCAGCAACCGCAAACTTTTCTCATGTTGCGGCAGCGTCTTTCTATAAGCGTCAAAAAGCCTGGCATAATCATCCGGTGCATTCAATTCCCGGCGCATTTCCGACCTTATCCCAAGATCAGGCACATGCACATAGTGAATCCCGAGCTTGGGTAGCAGACGACTAAGAATGCCCTTAGAAAAACCGAACTTACGGCTCAGGGGATTGTGACGGACATCACACAGCAACCGCACATCATGCCTGAGTAACTGATTGACATATCCTTCAAAGGAAAGACCTTCATACCCGATTGTATACATGACATTGACGTTGCCCTTTAATCGGCTTAGCTCTGCCTTGACTTTTTCATAAGCCGCCTCATTCACCACCTCAGCAGCAATTTTGCTGCGTGTCGCGTAATAGGGGTAGCGTTCATAGATATACGTCAGCAGTTTCGAGCCACGATGGCCTTTAAACTGCTCTGTAAACTCATCAATTGCAGCGGACTCATGACTGTTGACACAACCCGGTGGCTTTGCCAGCAGATTGATACTCTTGGGGCTCTCTTCTAGCCATCCCCACGATGCCAGCAACTCAATGTCCGACTGTGCCTGAAAGGAATAGCAGCCATAATGGTAAGGAACGAAATCATAGTAAGAAAACGCGGCTTCCTTTTGTGAGAGAAACAGGAGCTTCTGGAAGTCCATTTTTGACAAACGGCCACCCGACCTTTCCAGCAATGCCAACAAAAATCGCTGTCGATAATATTTGGGTGCTTTGGGCATGTTCAGACTGTCACCTCAATAATTTTCATGGTGTCATTCCCAAAAATATCCACGACCTTCACAGCGATCTTGCGTCGACCCTTGGGACATTCCTTGGCCGCACTGGTCAGTTCCAGTGTGCGGTCTTTTTTGGTGCGGAAGGACTGCCACTCGTTTTCAAATACATAATCGCCAGACCAAACATCTTCCACTTCCCCCGTCGCTTCATTCTTCACCCGCATAATTTCCTGTTTGCTTTGGAAGTCGTAGTCTACCGCCCAGTAATCAATCCAGTCCGTCCAGTTCTGTGTCAGAATGTCATGGGTGACGATTCCCTTCTTGTCCTTACTCACCTTGATGATCTTGCCCTGCTCAATGACAATCTTGCTGCGCCCGTTTTTCAGGGTCTCTTCCACCTCTTTTAAAACATCCTGATTGTAGAACACCGAGAAATCCGTTAATTCTACAGCCACGGTAGTTTTCTTGATGATGGCTTTGACCTCAATGAAGGACACATCGTGGAAGACCACCTGTCCTTTTTCTACGGCCCGTTTGTCAAAGACTTCCCGTGGTATGTGTTTAACGGATAAGTCGATTCCTTTGGCCTTGGCTTCATCAAGCAGATTGGGAAACAACCCCATTTCAAATTCAAAGGCCAGAATGTCAGCACGGGTGATATGCTTCTGACGGCATTCCCCCATGACTTCTTCAACAAACAAACGGGTCACGGGAAGATTGACTGGGCCGACCGCCACCATACGGCCCGCCTTTTTGCCGTAGAAGGTGTGAAAGCCTTCAATCGCTTCGGCTTTGTAGGCTCTCAAGATCAGCTCGACAAAAGCCTTTTCCTTTGCTTCAAGCTGCTTTTGTTTTTCCTGATCACGGAGGGAAAGATTCACGCCGATATAGTGTTGGCGTTCATATTTGCCGAGGTTCAGAATTTCAAAGGCCCGCCAGGATTTATTTTTGGCTTTGAGTTCACGCTGTACGCCAATCAAGCGTTTGCGGGTGGTGTGAATGGCAAATTTGCCTAGGTCAGAGCCGATCCATTTCCTACCTAGTTTTTCAGCTACGGCTAGGGTAGTGCCAGAACCGATAAAAAAGTCTGCAACGACATCATTTTCATTGGATGAAGCCTTGATTATTCTTTCTAAAAGAGACTCTGGTTTTTGAGTCGGGTATTTAAGATTTTCGTCACCCCATGAATCAATAAATTTCAGATCAATCCAAAGCGTTGTAACGGGTGTGCCTGGCATTTCGTCCATATACTGCTTATATCTGGGCATTCCATTTTCTGTATAATAAAGCCTACCTTCGCTATGCAGCCTTTCCATTTCTTCGTATCTATATCTCCATGCCCTTTTCACGCCGTTCCATTCATAAATTGGCCCCCTCCCGCCTGGCGCAGTAGTAGATCTTGAAAGCCATTTGCGACCGTCAGAATCAGAATACCTGTAATAAGTATCTACATATTCTTGAGAATATTTCGCATATTGAGGATTCCATATGATTTTTTCTGACTTACTGTAAAAAAGGATTGTATCGTGGACATTACCAAGTGTTGATGCATCGCTGTGACCATGTCTGCGCTTAAAAATAATCTCTGACTGAAAATTATTTTTCTTAAATAATTCATCAAGAATCGTTTTGAGGTAATAGTTTACTCTCCAATCACAATGCACATAGATACTGCCATCGTCGGCCAGCAGATCACACATCAGGGACAGACGCTCATAAATCATAGCAATAAAACTATCTGCCCCTTTACCCCACGTATCTCGGTAGGCCAATTCTTCTAAAACGTTTGGTTGCTTGGTGAAGGTGTCTTCGCCGATTTCAATGTCCATTGAAAAATCAGCCCCGACATCAAATGGCGGGTCGATATAGATCAGTTTGATTCCACCCTGTTTTTCAATCTCCTCCCGCAGTGGGCCGTTTTTGAGGGATGAAAGAATGAGCTTGTTGTCTCCCCAGATCAGCTTATTGGACCAACCTGTTAACTGCCGACCCGTGGCCGTATCAAACAAGTCAGCTTGTAGCCGCATTTCTTTTTCAGAACGCGGTTCGTCCACCTGCTCAATGGTTTGAAATGGCAGAACCACATTGCAGACCTCGTTTGTCTTGCCATTCCAGATCAGCTCCACTTCCCGCTTGTCTTCAAACAGCAGGAAGCGGTATTGATCGGGCAGAGGCTTCCCCTGCTCCAAAAGGCGAGTAATATCCCGAATTTCGTTATCTGTCAGCCGCATCCTGCCTCTGCATCGTTTTCATCGTGATTGTTTACTGCCCAATGACTTTACCCCCTGCCTCTTATAAAGGGAAGCATTCGGTATCCAAAATTCAAGTCCCTCTGTTCAAGTATGAAGTCGCAGGGCGGGAAATTTATTCTCGGCAAGACAGTCAGCAGCATCTCTCAAACCTAATATCTTCTCTATGTGTCCTATCAGGGACAGACGGCAAATATCAAAAAATGGCAGGGAATTCTTGAAGAACTTTAGAAGTAAAAACGGGAAAGTAAAACGCCGGAAGGGAACAGAACTGCTCTGCCCTTTGCGTTTTACGCTTTACGCTTCACGTCCCACAGCTCACTGATAACTTTCTGCATCGGAAGGAAATGCCCCACATTCAACTTCTTCTTTATATCGCTTGAGGGCTTGCAACGCGTCGGCTTTTAAATGGGCATAGGGTTTCACAAATTTTGGGACGAAGTCGTCAAACAACCCTAACAAATCGTAGAGTACCAGCACTTGTCCATCGCACACTTTCCCGGCTCCGATACCAATAGTGGGAATCGATAGTTCCTGCGTAATCGTGTTTGCCAACGAGGTGGGAACGCATTCTAAGACTACGGCAAAGGCTCCCGCTTCTTCTAGTGCTTTGGCTTCGCAAAGAATTTTTTCCGCCTCTGACGGGTCTTTGCCTTGAACGCGGTACCCTCCTGATTGATTCACGGATTGGGGGGTCATCCCCAGATGGCCCATGACCGGAATGCCGAAACGCGTCATGGCCTCGACGCGATCAACAACCGAAAAACCTCCCTCGAGTTTAATCGCGGCTGCGCCTGCCTGGAGAAATCGCCCGGCGTTTCGTACGGCCTCTTCCACACTCACTTGATAGGATAGAAAAGGCATGTCGCCAATCACTAAGGCCCGTTGGGCTGCACTCGCCACTATTTGCGTATGATAGAGCATATCCTCCATCGTAACGGATAGCGTATTTGTCTTCCCTTGGACGACCATGCCCAGGGAATCTCCCACCAAAATAACTTCCAGACCAGCTTGCTCCACAATTCGGGTAAACAGCGCATCGTAGGCCGTGACAACTGTTATTTTTTTTCCCTGCTTTTTCTGCTGCTGAAATTCCGGGATAGTGAGATGGCTCATGACAATGGGTTCTTTAGCATCTCTGGCTATTTCCGTGAAAAACGTTTGGCTGATTCCAGAGTGTTCTGGAGCAACATGGCAATGGTCATCGGGCCAACGCCACCAGGAACCGGTGTGATCCAGCTCGCTCGTTCTTTCACTCGTGCAAAATCCACATCTCCGACAAGTTTGCCATCGGCTACACGATTGATCCCCACATCAATCACCACCGCCCCTTCCTTGACCATATCCGGTGTCACAAACAATGGCTTGCCAATCGCCGCAATCACTATATCCGCCTCCCGCACCACGGCTGGAAGATCTTTCGTTTTGGAATGACAAATAGTAACCGTGGCATGCCGATGTACAAGCAACATCGCCACAGGCTTTCCGACGATATTGCTGCGGCCAATCACCACTGCTCGTTTTCCCACAATGTCCATGCCGGTAGAATCAATCATATGCATGACGCCCTTCGGCGTACAGGGCACAAAGACCGGGTCCCCTTCGACCAACCGCCCCCAACCGCCCCACATTGACGGGATGAAACCCATCAGCATCTTTGTCAGGGGAGACAGCCTGTAAGATTGCTTTACTCTCGATATGAGAGGGCAGGGGCAACTGGACCAGAATGCCATGAATCTTAGGATCTGCATTCAGCTGGTGAATGAGTGCTAATAACGCCTCTTGTGTTGTTGAGCCGGGCAGGAGATGTTCTTGAGGATAGATACCAGCTTTTTCACAGGCGATTTTCTTATTTCTAACATACACTGCCGAAGCGGGATCGTCACCCACCAAGACGGCGGCCAAGCCAGGTTGTA
>QIMB01000119.1 GCA_003233615.1 Nitrospirota bacterium | reverse complement strand
CAAGCCTCCGCGAACTTTCAGCAAACTGGCGATCACGACAACCATATTCAAGCCCTCATCTATATTTCAAGAGCCCTGACGGAAATGGGGAAAAACAACCGGGCCCGGCTCCTTCTACAAACGGCAGTTCAATTGTCCCAAACCCACAATTACCCTCAACTCATGGCACAGGCTATGGGGCAGTTAGGGACAGTGCATTTGAAGATAGGCGAAACAGAACAGGCTCTCACTATCCTCGAAGAAGGACTCAAGATATCCAGAGACATTCAGGATCGTCAGCTCGTCGCGACTCTTCTGAATGACCTGGGAAACATCCATAGCCGCCTCAGCAGCAATCAAGCCGCCATTGCCGCATACACCGAATCGAGCATTTTGGCTGATTCCCTTCATCTTCATTCTCTGTCGATCCGTGCCATAGTCAACGCCAGCTTAGTAGAATTGAATACAGGCGAGATTTCCAATGCAACGCTACGCCTGCAACAGGCCTGGGACAAGACTCTCAACCTTCCAGACTCGCATGAAAAAATTCAAAACTTTCTCACCATTGGACGAGGCTTACGCGATATCAGCCGCAAGGACACTGAACATCGCGTGACCCTCTTCACGCAAGCCAGCGAGGCCCTCCAGGACGGTATTCATTCAGCCAAAGCCATTGGAGACTGGCAACAGGAATCCTATGGGTGGGGCTTTCTTGCTGAAATGTACGAAGAAGAAGGACGACATCGGGAAGCGCTCAAACTGACTCAATTGGCTATCCGTGCGAACCAGCAAGGCCAGGCTCCCGAAGCGCTCTATCTGTGGGAATGGAAAACCGGACGGCACCTGAAAGAACTTGGACAACTGGACGACTCCATCCTCGCCTATCAACGCGCCATCGATACCCTCCAGCCCATTCGTCAGGAAATAGTCGCTGGTCTTCCCACACATCCAACCGCCTTTCGGGAAAGCATCGGAGCCCTCTTCTTTGAAATGGCCGACGCCCTACTGGAACGAGAAAATCAACTGACGGAAGGGAGCCAACAGGAACAACTTCTCTATCAAACCCGTGACACCATTGAAGCCTTCAAAGCCGCTGAACTACAAGATTACTTCAGAGATGATTGCGTCGAAGTCAATCAAGCTCGCATTCAGCCGATTGACCGCATTTCCCCCAACACGGCCATTATCTATCCCATCATATTTTCCGATCGGACGGACATCCTCATAAGCATAGCCGGAACAATGAAGCGCATCACCGTCCCCGTATCCGAGCAAGCATTAACCGGGCATATCCATCGCTTCCGAACGCTGTTGGAAAAACGAACCACACATCAATATCTTCCCCATGCGCAATCGCTCTATGCCCTACTCATCAACCCTCTCGAGCCATTCCTTGAGGAATTCAACATCCATACGCTGGTGTTCGTGCCGGATGGCGCCTTACGGACCATCCCGATGGCAGCCCTCCACGATGGCAAACAATTCCTCATTGAAAAATATGCAGTCGCCACCACACCGGGACTCACGCTCACAGATGCCAGGAGTCTCAACCGTGAAGACGTGCATCTTCTCTCGATTGGCCTGACTGAAGGTGTCCAGGGATTCGATCCATTGCCCAACGTGGAACAGGAACTTCAAGAAATTCACAAACTATTTGGAGGAACATCGCTGCTCAATGAGGACTTTCTGATTCAGAATATTGAACAGGAGATGAAGCGTGAAAACTTTACCATCGTCCACATTGCGTCGCATGGGAAATTTGACCAGAATCCCCAAAAGTCTTTCGTGCTGACATATGATCAAAAACTCAACATGGATCAGCTAGGATCCCTCATTGGTCTCTTTCAATTCCGGCAAACTCCCCTGGATTTGTTAACCTTAAGCGCCTGTGAAACAGCTGCAGGAGATGAGCGCTCCGCCTTGGGGTTGGCTGGAGTGGCCATCAAAGCAGGGGCACGGAGCGCTCTGGCCACGCTCTGGTTCATCAACGACCAGGCATCTTCACTCCTCGTCAATCGTTTTTACACGCAATTAAAACACACATCACACCTCTCCAAAGCGCAAGCCTTACAGGAAGCCCAACGCAGCCTTTTGGAGCATGCCATCTATCGTCACCCAAGCTATTGGGCTCCCTTCCTCCTCATCAACAACTGGCTGTAGGGCCTGTGACACAATAACTTTGACAAAATCGCGACAAGATTTTGGTCGGATACGGCCGAAACGATTGAGAAAAAGCCGAGGCATAGCACGGCTATGTTGAGGTTTTTTCGATTGAGATCCGTTCAAAGATGGCCTGAAGAAATGTAAAATTCTCTATGATGGATGCCGGTCACCCGCAGGCCGAAATGCCAAAATAAGCAGAACGGCACAAGACGAGGAGTTGCTCGTTTCTCCTAAAAATGATATCTTGATAACATAATAGGGGGGGCACCATGGCACAACTGATCGTTAGAAATCTGGAAGAAGATGTCAAAGACCGCTTGCGGCGGCAGGCCTCCCGTCATGGCCGAAGCGTGGAAGAGGAAGTGCGCGATATTCTCCGTAATGCCGTCAAACGGGAAGGTCAGCGAACGACTGGTCTCGGGTCTGAGCTGAGCCAGGTCTTCCGCCACATTGGCCTCAAACAAGCCATTCCCGAACTCAAAGGGACCAAACCCCAAACGACCGATTTCTCCGCATGATTATCCTCGACACCAACATTCTTTCCGCGGTCATGCAGGAGACCCCGGACCCCATGGTCGTGAACTGGTTAGACCGCCAAGCCCGAGAATCCATCTGGACCACAGCCATCACCGTCTTTGAAATTCGTCTAGGACTCTCCATTCTTGAAAAAGGCAAACGCCGGGAAAAATTAGAGCTGGCCTTTTCCTTGGCCATGCAAGAAGTCTTGGAAGGGCGGGTTCTACCCTTTGATGAGCCAGCAGCGCTGGCAGCGGGAGAAATTGCTGCCAAACGCCGCCGCCAAGGCACCACGGTGGATATGAGAGATACTCAGATTGCGGGAATCGCCATGGCCAAACGAAGTACCCTTGCCACGCGAAACACCAAAGATTTCGCAGCCCTCACCATCCGAGTTATCAACCCCTGGAAAGAACGCTAAGAAGAACAACTCTCGCAAAAGCACCACGGCCCTTTCGCTGCTCTCCATCTCCTGGTTCTTCATGAACTTCACGACGATCTTCTGCACCACATGTGCAAAATCCTTCTTCCCTTCTTCAGAATCCCCGCAGGTTGCTGAGCTTGCCCCTCCAAGTCATAGGGCAGGGATCCATTCCCCCTCTTCGTCATCCCCGCAGGTAGTCAGCGGGGATCCATCCGAATGATTTCGTCGAAACGTTGAAGTTGAATGTCTTCCTGCCTGCCCGGGACCTACGCAAGTCGTAAGAAGGGAAGGTATTCACCCCCGCCCGAAGACTGTGTGCAGTATTATGGGCTTTATTGACTGACCGGCAGGGGCATGACGCGGATTCGACCAGCTTCAACAACAGAAAACATGCCGACCCAATCTTGCTCTTGTCAACTTCCAAGGGCAGTTAAGACGGATCATACTGAATTCATGGTTCGAGCCCTTCGATATTGCTCATGGCCTATGAGGCTCCGTTTCTCATCTTGTCATCCAGAGCGGAGCCCGGCGGAGTCGAAGGATCTCGCCCAATCCAAACGCACCATCGCTCAGCCAGATTCTTCGTTACTCTCAGAATGACAACGTGGAGGCAGAGCCTTCTAGGGCTCGAACCATAATTTCTGTATGATCCGTTAAGACGCCTGTTGAAGTTAAGTTGGAGAAGGGGCTAACAGACGAAGGAGAATGATCCCGCTTGTTGCGAGAAGGCCCCATCGAAAGGCGAGTTCCCCAAAGTCTTTATCAAAGGTCACAATAATTCGCATCACCGTTACTCCTGCAACCACACTCCATCGTCATCCCCGCAGGTAATCAGCGGGGATCCATCCGAATAATTTCAAAGAGACATGTTGATGGAAGGCCTTCGGATTCTCTTTCCTTTTTCTTACAGGAAGAGAGTCAAAATTTTCATTCAAGAAACAACAAGAAAAATAAACAAGGAAAGAAGACAGGGAAACTGAGAACAGGAGTTTACGGACAGGCCGTCACCAGCTCGCTGGTCTGGCCCAACACCAGGGGAGCAATTGAGGCAGTAAGAATGACAGGGCTCCTTTGATGGGAAGAAGCCTTGGCCAGAGCTTGTGCCGAGACCGGTGGCAGCAGCAAAGGACTGGCGAGATATCTACCAGGGGCTGGTGAGAGACTGTCACTTTTCGAATCCACAAATGTACTAAAATTCCCACCCTGTCCAGCCGCACAGCGTGCGCCATACAGCGCCGTCACGGGTAACGTTTCCTCCGGCAACGGCGCAAGCGTGCCACTTAAATTTTGAATGGGTGCTTGAATATCCACTGACCCACTCACACCCAATGCGGACGATGCGTCTAATACACTGAACGGATCGACCAAGATCGCATCAGTAGCAACCAAGGAAATATTCCCACCTTGACCCTCCACGGCTTTCGCTTCGCCAAAATTTGGCTATTCTGTAGAATGATAAATTCCGGATCAAGACTAATATTGCCACTAACCGTCGCTGTGTTACCTTGCACTGAGCTAGAAATGGTACTGTCGTTTAAACGAATAAGCGCTTCGGCTTGCAACTTGATATTCCCCCCGGACGCTTGCGCGGCTTCGGTGGTCACCGTCGCGCCATCAAGTAGAATCGTGTCAGCAGCAGTCAGTTGAATATTGCCGGCATTTCCTGCATCAACATTCTGGGAAGAACTTTCCGCTCTAACAGAAGCTCCATTGGTAAGGGTAAAATTTTGGGTCGAGACACTAATCTTCCCTCCATCTCCCGACCCTCTCGTCGTCGTGATTAAAATAGCTTTGTTAGTGCCAACAAAATTTTCAGCCTTGATAGTGATATTCCCGCCTTCTCCTCCGCCTTCTGTAACAGCGTTTATTAAGGTCTGTTTCCCAGAAGGTGTCCCGTCAGGTGTTGGATCTGCAACACCGGTTAAGAAAAAACCTTTTGCGCTAATCGTAATGTCCCCTGCGTCCCCGCTCCCCTGACTAAAGCTACCAATTTCAGAACCTTCTCTCAGGTCGAAGTTTCCATTAAGAGTTATTTGGATGGTCCCTCCATTCCCAGAACTACCACTTGTGCTAGCCTGGATTGCAGAAACACCAGTCAATGTTAAATTATTCGCATGAATAAGAACATCTCCCGCGTTTCCACTTGCGCTGAAGGCATTGGCCACGATGTTCCCTCCTCCCGGACCTCCAACGATTGAAATATCGTTTTCTACCATCAATTCGATATTTCCTGCCTGTCCCGCTCCTCCAAAAGTAACCGTAGCAATAAAACCGCCAACCATTTGAAAGCTATTGGCTTTTACCAGGATTTTCCCCGAATCTCCCGAACCCAAAGTCAGACTGGAAATACCAAAAATATCTAAACCTGGTCCTGGTCTATCAATGCTAAACAGAACATTATCAGCCTGCACTTCTATATTACCGGCATTGCCATCTGTGAACGTTGCCGTTCGAAGAACGCTGTTACGAACTTCTAAGTTTCCACCAGCCATTACTCTGATATCCCTGCCATCGTTTGAACCACTGACATCCGCAGCAATTTTAGACTGGTTGTCTAAAACCACATCTTGAGAAACTTCAATGTAAATACCCCTCTCTAGGGAATCCCCCATTCCAGATTCTGGAGATCCTGTAGCATTTGCAGTTACTTGAGAGCCATCCACCATAAGGCTCCCGCCTCGAACGACGATAGCTCCCCCAAACTGTCCATCCACATTGATCGAGGAATTACCAGAAAGGGTAATCCGGCCGAGTTGTGTGGCACTTACTTCAATGTTCGCACCCTCACCCAATGTTCCTGCGCCTGGAGAGGTTATACTGACCAGGTTTATTTGGCCATCAGGACTTTTGAGGTTCCCGCTGACAATATCCACATCCCCGCCCACCAGCGATAGGGTTTCTCCTTCCTCAACGATGAGCGTACTCCCTGCAACCAAAATCGCACCAGGATTCGTTCCAAGAAATCCAAACTTAGCCACAGGGGAAATACTCAAAAGGGAATCCTGTGCACTCGGAAGAGCGGTGAACTGTACCCCGTCACTGAGTTGTAAATAATCGGCCGTGGTGAAATGTGTCGCCCCACCTACATTCAATGTGGCATCCGCCCCAAACATAATCCCTGCTGGATTCATAAGAAATAGGTTGGCATTTCCAAACCCTTCAGTCTGAATCGTCCCAAAGATGTTCGAGGGATTGCCACCAGTTACGCGGCTGAGAATATTTGAGGTCGGTAGGCCGGAATCATTCAGGAAGTTGGCAATATTGTCCATCGGAACACCAAACTCTCCGAAGCTATGGAAGAGGTTGCTCCCGCCCCCAGGCCTTGTCCCGCCGGTGATATTATGGGTAATGCCATTTTGGATCACCTGTGTGCCCATCGACCCATCGGAAGTGATGACCACCTGAGCCCTGGCAATAGAAAAGAAAGCCCCATGCAGAGTTAAGAAAACCATTATAAACTGGAAAAATGTGAGAATGGCTCGCTTCATATGTGCTCTCTGTTGCTTTAGAACTTAGTTACAATTCCTTCATGAATAGCAATGCCCTATAAAAAGCTTGCGTTGTTCCAGGACCCCCTTCGCTACCTTCAGGGCCTCTTTGACGCCAAACAAACTATTTGCAGTTTAATTATCTGTCCCTACTTTTTCTTTATGACCCATTGAGTGCCAACTTTCGTAATTATCGCAATATCCCCTACTCCGATTGTAGGAGCAGAACCCGATGGAACAACAAGTCGAATGGTTTCCGCAGACGCCCCCTGTAAGTGGAATACATCCTGGCTCTTTTCAACAAGGATAACCCTGGCTTCTTGGCCACCATCAGTTTCAAACGTCGCTCCTCCTCCATTCATGCACGGCCAAAAACAGTCCCCTCCGCTACCGTTCGATGGTGAACCGGTGACCGTAACTTCCACGAAAGGTGTCGTACATCCTGCAAAAACTAATGAGAAAACCAATAATGCCATCTTTGTTTGAAAATTTCCCATGAAGACCCTCCTTTTTTAGTAATTACATCAGGTAATTTTTAAAAGTTAGCAGACATTTCACAAGTATCTAGTTAGCAATCCACACAATATCTCTTCTGCGGATTGTCACTCCATTCTTTTGTGGGCTTAAAAGTCCGTGTATTTTGATAACGCATCATTGACAAGCAGAATTTTCTGGATCATTCAAGCACAACAGCCCATTTTTCTTAGAAGCTTTTTTATGGAGCTTCAGAAGTTCTTTGACAAAAGCTTGACGAGAAGTTCCTTCAGCGGAATTTCCCTTTAAATTTTCCAATACCTCTTGAGCTTCCGTACTCCCAGTTAGCGCCAAGCTGACTAACCCCCAGCGAATTTCATCCCTATTGTTGCGATCTTTCACCTTCCAGACAGAATCACACAAAGTTAATTGATTTCTCTGGGAATATTTTGTTGGACGTAAAGATGTTGGGAGGCAATTAACAATTTCCTTGGCAGCATTCACCGTTTGAGGTACTGGCCCATCTTCAGGTGGAATAGTTCCCCCATTTTTTCGATTTTGGTTGTTTCCCAAAAATCCCAGTGCAATTATACCGGCTTTTCTGGCTGAGGGATTGGACCCTCTATTTTCTCGCAGATATTCAAAAATAACCTCTTCAACCAAGCCAGAACCCACCGCGCCTAGAGTCTTAACAGCCGATCCACACGGGAAGTTAATCGTGGCTTGTGTATTATTTATAGATGATTCTGATTGGAGACAATTAGCACGAAACCGCCTAGTAAATTCTTGCACGGTAGCTGTGTTATCAAAAGTTCTTTTAATTCTCAAAATAGGAAGTTCCCCTTGAAACGAATCAAATTCCCCCAACTTCGAAATGAATTCGTTAACTTCAACATACGGAGGAGGACGCAATAAAGGCGAAGACATTTGTTGCATTTCAGAAAAAACAGCGCTTACCATCTGCCCACAAAATGGTATTATCCCAATAGTGATTAATATAGATATTAGTTTACCCATGAAATTTTCCACCTAGTTAAATGAGTAAATTTAGGAATCGGTTATTTGTCATGGGAGGTCTCCGCGTAGACTGTAACATTCTTTCCTATTGAGTTTCGTCTTGGATTTCTTTACACCTGGTCGCATAACGGCGTTGGGATCCTTACTAAGCACATTAGGTGTATGATGTAAATTTTTGGTGTGACCGAATTCATGAAGCCAAAGAATTCCTTCAAGCTCCATCACTTTTTGAGGGTGTCTTATGACAGCAATAGCTTGACCACCAGATCCAGGGAATTGAGCGCACCCCGCCCAATTAAACTTGGTAGCTTGACACCAGAGAATATCCCTAACTATTTTTATACCTTCATTTGGAGGATCAACTTTTCCCCATACAGTCTCCAAATCATTTTGAGAACAAATAATTCCATCTGCTAGACAATTGAGCGGATCAGGCTCAGAATTAGGATCAGGACTAGGGGCCACCCCCGTGAGCGTCTGTAAGTCAAAAGTTGGGATTACATCCCCTTCCCCCCCTGGTGCTGGCCGCATTTTAATATCTTTTCCTTCAAATTCGATCTTACACCCGAAATCATTGTTCATATCCAAAAATTTTGACTCGCAGTCTAGATCATTATTATCTTGTCCGCATCGTGCTACTAAGGTCGCATATTTCAAAATTTCTTGAACCTCATTTATCTTAATTTCGGTTTCTGGGTGGTCAAACCGACTTACATGATTAAACTTATACACTAGCAAAGATTGCTCAGGATATGGTGCCGCTTCGGGTGCCGCTTCCCTTAGGATTGAGGTATCAACGTGAACGCGAACACAACTGATAAAGCTACAACTAACGAGGCCCACGAAAAAAACCGTAAACCCACATGCCTTTTGGAATTTCATGGACACGACCTCCAGACCTTGATAGCACCAGAATTCATTTTTCTTTAATACTTTCCTGTTAGAAGCCAGACAACAAATCATGCTGAACTGCCACTGTACGAAATACTCACTGCACCCGAGCTAGACTTCGCTTGGACATTTTTAAAGTAAATGGAGAGCTAGATGGTCATAGGACCCTGCAAGGAAGAAAAAAAGGATGTGGAGAGAAGTGTCTAAAATGCCCTAAGAAAGAATACCGGAATATGAAAATAAATAATTTATCGGTATTGCGTAGAATCCTTTTTACTTATTTCTCCGCACTCTTTTTCTTTCTGCCCTTGACGTTGCCCTCCTTTCCAGATTGACCATGTTTGGCGAATTATTACTCCGACATCTACATAATAGCAATGAAAGCAATTCCAATGCCCATTTAAGAAAACATGCTATTGTTCATGACATTCGTCGTGAAAGCCTTTGTTGAAAGACTTTTTGTGAGTGTCTGCAACACTCATGAGGTACTGCGACCCATCTGCCTTAGCCCCATTTTTGTATTTAGTCAGATACAAGACTTATCTGATTGGGTACGAAATTGTTGCAGTTTTTGGTGAGTCGTGTCTTATGACCCTGCGAATGAAGATGTTCTCGGGGGAGCATCGCGACGACATCAATTAGACTGTGTGGTTCATGAAGCGGGAGAATCAAAGAGGGGAGATGGATCCCCGATTAAGAATGTCGGGGATGACGGATGAGGGGGAAATAATCAGAAGATAAGATAAATGGTTCGAGCCTAAGATGGCTTTATGCGAAACTCGGGACAGAGTTTTGTTGACACTTAGCGTCCATCATCTTGTGAATGCACACGATAAAACGGAATACTGCGGGACTTGCCCTTCAACGTCACCGAACCACATTCTTTCAGAAACCATGGATGGGGATCCAGATACTGCTTGGTCGTTTCTCCAATGAGAATGCGGCAGACCTTTCCTGAGTCTTCATTCTTCCAGACTTCTTTCTGGAGATTCTCTAGACGGGCAGCAATATTGACGGCATCACCCAGCGTTGTAAACTTTAGGCGCTCAGCGCTCCCTAAGCTCCCCACCATGACTGGCCCTGTGTTGATGCCGATTCGCATCCTGATCAACGGGTGCCCTTGTTGCTGCCACATGTGGTTGAGCGAGATCATGGCTCGTTCCATCGCCACACTGCAACGCACCCCGTCTCTGGCATGACGACGAATATCCTCTTCGGTTTGCTCTCTGGTCAATACCCCAAACCCCGCTTTGATCATATCACCGTAGTAATCATCGACGAGGCCCCCATGGTCATCAATGACCTTGGCCATGGTATCCATATAGGTATTCAGCCATTCCCATAATTGTGTGGGAGCCATCTTTTCTGCCAGTGTGGTGAACCCTTCTAAATCCGCAAATAGCGTCGTCACGACCAATGCTTGAGGGCGCAATCGACCATTTTCCAAAAATTGCTCGCGCTGTTCCCATACCACTTCTGCCACCTGTGGGGAGACATGTCGTGCAAAGAGGCCCATCAGTGCGCGCCGGTCCTTCTGCTCCCGGTTGGATAGTAAGGCAGTGACGACCGTAGCATTGACTACCCATCCTATCGCCGGCGGGACCCATGGCACCCACCAGCCATACGCGATCGCTCCGACAACCGCACCAGCAAGGCCAACCATACCCAACAGCACGACGACCGAAAATTTCCACGCGCCTCGCACCCGGATACCGACCACGCCCCCTAGGAGCACCCATATTGCCAGCCACCCGGCTTCCTGAAGATCCGAGAATGTTGCGATCGGCGCGAGATCCCCGCGCGCATGTTGAAGAAGTTGAGCCACAATATGACCATGCAATTCAATGCCCGAGACACGAGGACACCGCATACGCATGTGGCATTGCGATGTATAGAAAAAATCTTTGACCCCTTCCGAGACCACACCCAGAAGCACAATACGGTCGCGTATGAGTTCGGGGTCAACATCCTCCGTTAAGAGTGTTCCTAATGACAAGGTTGGAAAAGTGTGAACCCTTTGATCGAGATCTAATAAAAATTGATAGCCATGGGCATCAGCTTGGACATAACTTCCATCCTCAGATTCGAACGGTCGAAAAACCGTTCGTCCTAATTTCAACCACTCTGAATTGTCCGTAGCCGATTCTGGCCTCACCCCGTCGCGCTCCAGAAATTTCTGTGCAAGAAGGAGGGAAAGCGAGCTATAGAAGTTGGTTCCATCATCTAAAAATAACAACCCACGTCGTACGACCCCATCAGGATCCACCACCATATCCGTGAATCCTGCCCGGTCTGTGCCCAGCAAGATGGCCGGCGCTGCAATTCCTCCTTCCTCAGGCTTTCCAAACTTCATGACCATGGTGATTTCTGGATATTCCCTGAGAATTCGGTTTAATGCTGCACGCCCTGGAGGGACGTCAAGATCCCGATAGATGTCGACACCAATAGCTCGAGGACGTTGAGCCAGGATGCGAGTGAGTGCTCGAGCAAGCAGATCATCCGAAATAGGCCAATGCCCTATTTCACGAATATCTTGATCTGTTATTGCTACCAGGGTAATTGGTGGGATTTCGGTTCGAGCATTGGGGCGCAGCCTGAGGGACCAATCGTATGCTTCGAGTTCCAGACTTTCCAGAACGCCTTGGTTCCCCAACCCCATGACACCTAG
>QIMB01000283.1 GCA_003233615.1 Nitrospirota bacterium | reverse complement strand
ATATCTTCGTTGGTCACAATACCCACTATTTCGCCCAGGGCCTGCAAAGCCACTCGCATATCCAACGCGACACATTCCGCAGATAGCCTATCATCTATCGCTTTGAGTACATTGTGCAAGGCCTCCGCAGCTTGTTGAAGCAGGACTTTATGCCTCAACCGAGAGATTACGACTGAATCGCCTGCTTCATGGCGATTTCCAACAGCCACATGTGTAATAGCTCGTTTGACGTCATCAATACCTTCACTTGTTAATGCACACACTTGGACATATTCTGTTTGAAGGAGATGACTTTCCTGGAATGTGACGATTTCTTGAACGTTCTCAAGCGAAACCTGTTGAGGGAGATCATGTTTATTTAAAATCACCACCCGAGGTTTCTGCGTATATTCTTTGAGCAGGTCCATGTCTTTTTCTGTAAGTGCCTGGCTTTGATCAAACACCATAACCAACACATCTGCTTGCTGTATCACCTTTTCGGCTCGGCTCATACCTTCTTGCTCTAATTCATCGGTCGTGTCTCGTAACCCGGCGGTATCGAACAGGCGAATCATCACGCCTTCGACCATGACCGATTCTTCAAGCACATCGCGTGTGGTTCCAGGAATCTGGGAAACGATTGCCCGATCGACATTTAGTATGGCATTCAAGAGGCTAGACTTACCCACATTGGGTCGTCCGAGAATGACGGTTCGAATGCCTTCACGAATAATCCGGCCTTCTTGAGCCGACTTGATCAATTTTTCAATAGCTCCGACCATCATCCTGAGTTTCTCTTGTAATTCATTCTGTTCAATGAATTGAATATCTTCTTCTCCAAAATCCATTTCGGCTTCCACGTGAGCCAGAAGTTTCACCAACGCATCCCGGTGGGCCTGAATGACTCCAGACAATCCTCCCTGAAGATGTTCTTGCGCTAATTTCAGACTCTGGAGAGAGTTCGCTTGAATGGTGTCTAAGACCGCCTCCGCTTGAGTCAGGTCGAGTCGCCCGTTTAAAAACGCCCGTTTGGTAAATTCTCCAGGCTCAGCCATCCGAGCACCAGCTTGTGTGAGGGCTTCGCAAATTGCTTGTACGATAAGCGGTCCACCATGGCCATGAACTTCGACGACATCTTCGCCGGTGTAAGATCGTGGCCCTCGCATGATCACGACCAGCACTTCATCCAATACTGGGGTGGAACCTTGATTCACCTGATGGTGGGTTGAAAAATGATTCCAAAGAAATTTTCCCAAATACAATTGATGGGATTTAATATCAGAAAGAGCCTTTGCACAACGAAGCCGGACGACATTGGAAGCAATGGGAAAGGCTTGCGAGCCGCTGACTCGCACAATGCCCACGCCCCCTTCACCGGAGGGTGTCGCGACAGCGCAGATGGTGTCGTCCAAAGCACTCATACGCGAGGACACCCTAGGTTAGGATTTTTTTGATTTGTCCGATGACTTACCGGCTTGCTGAGAAGAGGATTTCTTTTTCCCTGGCTTGTCAGGCTTGTCAGAACCAGACGATAGTGACTTCGTCTTGGCAATATCTGGCGTTCCTGGTTTTGGCGGTGGGAGAACATAGCGATCTGTGACAAATTGCTGGGTGATCGTCAAGACATTATTGGTGACCCAATATAATACGAGACCTGCAGGGAATGTCACAAACAAGAAGGTCAGGCCGATGGGTAAAATCAACATCATTTTGGCCATATTGGGATCCGCCGTTGTCGGCATAATTTTTTGTTGCACGTACATGGAGGCACCCATGAGCACGGGCAGCACATAAAATGGATCTTGGATGGACAGGTCGTGAATCCACAGCATAAACGGGGCTTGCCGCAAATCAATAGTCATATACAAAATATTAAATAAGGCAATGAACACCGGCATCTGGAGAAACATCGGCAAACACCCGCCGACCGGATTGACCTTATGCTCCTTGTATAACTTCATTAATTCCGTGTTGAGCTTTTGTTTATCATCTTTATATTTTTCTTGGAGCTTCTTGACAGGTTCTTGGATTGTTTTCATTCCCTGCATGGATTTATAGCTTTTATATTGCAAGGGCACGAACAATAATTTGATGCCAAAGGTCAATATAATGATGGACAATCCGAAATTGTTCGTGTAGTCATTGATGGACCTGAGCACCGAAAAGAGTGGCTTGGCCACAAATTTTACCGGTGCAAAACTGTCATAGATAAACCACCCGAAATCAATCGTATCTTCCAGCCCGTTTTCAAACGACTTCAGGACATCAAATTGTTTCGGCCCGGCATATAAGCGAGCTTTATGAACGTGGCCGTCTGATCCAACCGGTAAGTTCAACCCAGCGGAGACGACCATTTCATTTTCAAGTTTTGCGACAAGACCAGTTGCCTCTTCAGGCATGAAAGCACTAATGAAATATTTATCTTGGAGTGCGAGCCACTTCACAGGGCCTTCCCGGCGAATCGTAGGATCATCTGCCTCAGGCGACTCTTTAAATACTTCCTCACTCTCACCCATCATCCAGGCCGTTCCTAACAGTCCAATAAACCCTTGTCCCCATTCCACCAGCCCAAAGTTGGTCCCTAAGACGAGGTTGAGTTTCTCAGAAATTCCGCGTGTGCGGATTTCTATATCCACCACATACGAGTCGTAATGAAACACAAGAACTTTTTCCACCGACACCTTGGAGTCATCTGACTCGTAGGTGAACACGACTCTTCCAGTAGGATGTCTTTCGTTTAATTTCTCAAAGTCTTTCTCCACACGATACAGTTTTTTCTGAAGTATGGTGGTCAGTTCCTCGTGGCCTTCAGATCTCAAGGTCAATGGCCCTGGATACTGGCCATTGGGGTAGACCAATTGAACAGGAACATTCTCCTCTGTTTGCGTTAAGAATTTTTTCAATTCCCAAGAAGTGATGACCGCACCTTGGTTGGAAAGCCCGACTCGGACTAAAGGTGTTTCGATAAAAATAATTTCTTCTTCAGGCTCGACAGCCTGATTAGGTGACAGTTCGGAATTGTCAGAAGAGATTGTTGTACTGTCTAGAGCAGAGTCGGCTGGCGCAGAAGATGATCGATCAGTTCGCAAGCCATCTTGCGAATCGTCTTTATAGATTTCCTCATCGATAATGGGCGAGTTTGAAAATGGTGAGTAACCTAGTTCCTTCAGAAGGAGGTCGTACCCAAAAATAATGCCGAGGGACAGTACCAGGAAAAGAACGACGCGCTTTTCCATCTTGTTAAACTAGGGGTCTCATACACACTGATGGCAATTTACCGTAGAATTAGGAGTAGATATGTTGGACTCAGGGAACAGGATCTAAGCCCCCTGAATGGAAGGGATGACACTTGAGGATACGACTCATTCCTAACCATAATCCTTTTAGTGATCCATGTTTCTCAATAGCCTGCATCGTGTAATGAGAGCAGGTCGGTTCAAAACGGCAACACACTCCAACGTATGGAGATATCCCATACTGATATATCAAAATAATTTTCTTTACGATCCAGGTCATTCTGGCTTCACAGATTGGAGCATGCCAATCTGTCTCAACGTCTGCATCCAAGCTTTCTCCACGTCCTGAAACTTGGAACGAAGAATTTTCACCTTGGGATAAGCAATGCAGTGATGGCCGAGGGCCATATTGGAATGGGAGGCTCTAACCAGTTCTCGAGTAATCCGTTTTAATTTATTCCTCGTGACCGCTTTTCCGACACGACGCCCCACAACAACACCAACACGGGGACATTCCTCTCGAGGAACTTGGCTATAGACAAAAGTGAAAAACGGGTTTCTCACAACCGAACCCATTGCTTTCACGCCATCATATTCATGTTTCTTTTTTAAGAAAAACGGGGAACCCTCACTTTTATTCGTCAGACACTGTGAGCCGTGATCTTCCCTTTTTTCTTCGGCGAGCCAGGACTTTTCTCCCATTCTTCGTACTCATCCGTTTCCGAAACCCATGGTCTCGTTTTCTCTTTAAATTCGAAGGCTTTCGCGACGTAAATGACATCGTACGGTTCTCCTTTAGACTTTTTTCTTACGAACACGCCATTCTATGGGTCAATGGTATGAGAGTCAAACGTATTTTCGTAACCATATCTCAATGCTGTAGGAATCAGTTCGTTGACTGGATAGGGACGTAAAGATATAGTCGAAATTGATTTTATTGGATTTTTTCCATCAAATGAACAGGATTTTTTGTGCTTCGATCCGTCAAAGGGCTCAAGGATATCCTTCCTCAACACGCCTCTCAGTGGCAACATATCGAAACCGTTGCACGAACACTAGCTTCACAATATGGATTTTCTGAAATCCGTATTCCTATCTTCGAATTTACTGAACTCTATGCCAGGAGTATCGGAGGGACAACAGATATCGTCGAAAAGGAAATGTATACTTTTTTGGACCGCGACGGTAGTTCTTTGACATTACGCCCTGAAGGAACCGCCGGTGTAGCAAGAGCCGTGCTTGAACATAAACTTCTGGATTCTCCTTCTACACGGAAGTTGTTTTACCTCGGCCCGATGTTTCGTCATGAGCGACCACAAGCCGGTCGCTACCGACAATTTCACCAATTTGGAGTAGAAGCATTTGGTACAGATGACCCTCTTATAGACGTGGAAGTCATCACCTTATTATGGAATTTTTTCTCATCACTGTGCCTTAAAGATTTATCCCTCAATATTAACTCTATAGGTACCCAGGAAGATCGGGAAGGGTATATTCAGAAACTCAGGGAATTTCTTTCTCCTACTCTCACAGTCTTATGCGAAAACTGCCAACGCCGCTATTCGACGAATACTTTACGAATCTTAGATTGTAAAGTTCCTTCCTGCCAAGAGACGACTCAGGATGTACCTGTTCTTATTGATTATCTTTCTGACACTTCCAAAATTCATTTTGAAGCAGTACTGGACGGTCTGACTTCTCTTCAGATTCCTTACTCCATCAATCATCGACTCGTGAGAGGTCTTGATTATTATTCACGAACTACGTTTGAAATTACTTCTCCACACTTAGGGGCTCAGAGTACCATAGGGGCCGGTGGACGCTATGATGGTCTCCTTCAAGTTCTCCATGGTCCCCCAACTCCAGCTATTGGATTTGCAGTGGGCTTGGAACGAGTGTCTCTTCTCCTCGCTGAAGATCAAACACAGAAAAAGTCCCCTCTCTTCTTTCTCGCGGGATTCGGAGATATAGGAAAACCCATAGCCTTTAAACTACTGTATGAGCTTCGACAATCGGGAATACGAGCTGATACTGACCATAAAGCTCGTACCTTAAAAGCACTCCTTCGTTCGGCGGATAAACTTAGTGCAGAATATTCTATTATTCTTGGTGACGATGAAGCTCAATCAGGAAATGTCATTATGAGGAATATGCACACAAAGGCTCAGGAAATAGTGGCACTCAACGAATTAATCCAAAGAATTCATAAGGGTTGCTAGTCTATATGTTCACTTAGGATATCCACAGTTTTTTCTTGACATTTTTTTTGCCTGATGTTACTGTTTTTTCCTTATTTTTCAATGAGAATTGAACATAATCCCATTCTAATTTTCCTTTAATTTTCTTCTTCAAAACAGCATAGAATATCTGTATTATTTCAGGTATTTGTCTTTAAAAATTTTCACGGCATGTCAAAAAAACTTATTGTCCTTATTGGTGAAGACCCATCAACAACCCATAGGGCTTCTGAAGCAATACGCATTGCATTAGGTCTCTCAACTGGTCCCAATCCCGTCTCCATTATACTCGTAGATAATGCGAGGCAATTAATCTCGGATGAGGCCTATGATCTACCTGATGGCGAAATACTTGAAAAACATTTGCCTGTGGTCAAAAATTTGGAAATACCTATCATTATACCGACAGGAAGTCGAGAAGCCTTTTCTATTGATGAAGAATTTTCTATTCAAGAATCCTCTTCTTCACAGATAGCCTCTCTTCTCGTTCAGGCTGACCGTGTCCTCACATTTTAAAGCCATTTTTTGATGAAAAATATTTTCTATATCTGTACGAAACGTGTTAAAAACTGGGATATCTTCACTCCTCCAGAAAGTAGAGACACAACTGTACATAGCATTTCGGTTCTGTTCCTTCATAGAGAGCAAGACATACAGAATGCTCGTGTTTCTCAAGTTTATTACTTGAATGTCAGTGAACACGAGACTCAAGATATCATTGATTCAAAAAGTATGACGTATCAAGGATTGTTGGAGCATGTTTTTGTTCATGATTTGGCTATAGTCATTTAATCCTTACTTCTTTTCTATAAAGTACATAAAGAAATAGTCGTCGTAGTCGTAGTAGGTCCTGAGAATTCTGTGTATGAAATTCTTTTAGGCGTGAATCGTCTGTATGAAATGGGGTGTTAAGGTCTTGAAGGATTGATGAAAAAAGAGTAAAAACTGTGTATAAATTTTGGTATGTGTTTGGGGGAAGCTGTGGATGAAGGTGGAATATATTTGACGTGATCAGCGTATCGCTCTATTGAGATATGTGAATTATTAACAATTGTGAATAAGTTTGTGGATACTGTGAAATTTCCCAATACAAACATAGATAAATCGTGGGTTGATGTTTTAGAATTTATCAGTCCAGAAGTTGGTGATGAAGCCATGGACACATGGTTTCAACCTCTTGAACTAGAGGGAATTACTGATGATCAGGCGACTATACGCGTTCCGAATAAATTTTTTGGTGAATGGCTTGGCCGGAACTATAAAGATTTATTAATCAAAGCATTTCACAATACCGAAGGAATAAAACCAACTGATATTGTTTTTGTGTTAAAAGAACAAGGTGCTAAAGTGCCCTTAAGGGCTGTAGAACCTGTAAAGCGAGAGGGATATCGACCTCCACAATCGCCTAAAGGTCGGCGCCAGCCACTTCCAAATCCTAAATATACGTTTAGTACGTTTGTGGTCGGTGCCAGTAATCAATTTGCACATGCGGCATGTTTGGCTGTAGCAGAGTCTCCAGCTAAGTCCTACAACCCCCTATTTATCTATGGAGGAGTAGGGCTTGGAAAAACCCATCTCTTAAATTCCATTGGTAATTTTGTGGCTGATCGAACGGATCTGCGTATTGCCTACGTCACCACAGAACAATTTACCAATGAAGTCATTAATTCCATCCGATATGACAAAATGATGGAATTACGTCGCCG
>QIMB01000050.1 GCA_003233615.1 Nitrospirota bacterium | reverse complement strand
GTTTCGGGATTGTAATGATCACCCACGGGCGTCGGTTCGACGCGCACGTCTTGCAGCCCAAATCGATTCAACAAATGGCGCGCGAGTTCACCGCCGGTTCCAGGTAAATCTTCACGTGGTTGTCGGTATTGGCGAAACACCCACCACACCCACAACTGTGGACCCAGGACGAGGGCTATCAGAATAATTGATAATAGGATCAGTCGCATAAGTATGGTTGTGCTCCAACGTTCCTCCCTTTTGTAAGGGGAGGATCAAGGTGGAGTTGAGTTGTGCCATTGGCGATAAATGGCAGAATGGAGCACATGAATTCCCCGCACGTTTCTACCTCCCCTAGCCCCTCCTTACAAAGGCGGGGGACCAAAAGAATATGAGGCCCGCCTCGCCAAAGTTCTTGAACGACTCTTCAATAGCCACAAGAATGTCGAAACAATCTTTGCGGGTTACGATGAACAACTCACAATGATTGACGGGCTATCATCCGGGGCAGGCAGGGCATAGGCCTCCATACCTGGTTGCTCGGTAAAGGGGTGGCTGAGCAGCTTCAATAGTCGGTCGATCTCTGAATAATCTTTCTCGCCTGTGGCCTGTTGGATCGCGTGTTCTGCCAGATAATTACGCAAAATATACTTGGGATTCATCTGATCCATGCGAATTTTTCGTTCAACATCCTGGCTTTTCTCAGCCAGCAGTCGTTCACGATATCGGATTGCCCAATCATCAAACACCTCCCGATGGAGAAAGAAATCACGAACAATTGAATTTGGCGAAGGACCCTCTTGCTGAAAATCTCCCAGTGCCCGAAAGAAGGTGGTGTAATCCACTCGGCTGGAATCCATCAGGTTCAAAAGATTCGTCACCAATTTATCATCTCCTGCGTGGGTTTCGAGCAACCCCAGTTTACCTCGCATCAATTCCGCATATTTCTTAAGCATAGCCTGTTCATACAGGTCAGGCGCCATCTGGATGGCCGCGTCATCTAGTAAAGGAGACAGCGCCTGGGCAAGAGCCCGAATATTCCAGTAGCCAATATCCGGCTGATGTTGAAAAGAATAACGTCCTTGATGATCAGAATGGTTACAGATAAATGAGGGATCGTATCGTTCCATGAATCCGTACGGACCATAATCCAGCGTTAAGCTCAGGATGGACATGTTATCCGTATTTAGTACCCCATGTGCCCACCCCACTGCTTGCCATTGGGCAACTAAATAGCCAGTCCGCATCGCGACTTCATGCAAGAGACGCACATAGGGATTCTCGGCCTCACGGACAGACGGATAATGATGGTCGATCACATAGTCAGCCAATACTTTCAGATACTCGTGCTGGCGTCGATAAAAAAAGACTTCAAATGACCCAAATCGGACATGCGACGGCGCCATGCGTAGCAGCATGGCCCCCGGTTCCGGCTTTTCCCGCCACACGATTTCTTCTCCGGCCACAATGCACAAACTCCGAGTCGTAGGAATGCCCAGTCCATGCATGGCTTCACCACATAAATACTCGCGAATGGTGGAACGCAACACAGCCCGCCCATCCCCATCACGAGAAAATCGAGTGAGTCCAGCGCCTTTGAGTTGGAGTTCCCATGGTTCGCCTTTTTCATTCTTGACTTCGCCCAGCAGAATCGCCCGTCCGTCTCCAAGCTGTGGCACATAATGGCCAAACTGGTGTCCGGAATAGAGCATCGCAAGGGGATCGCTCCCTGGTAGCAATTTGGCCCCACAAAAATATTCTGGAAAATCTGGGCGAGTGAATTCCCCCGGATCTAAATTCAGCAAACCCGCAGCATCAGGATTCACACTCACCACATACGGATTCGGAAAGGGCGTCGGCTTCACCCGCTCAAAAAACACGTCAGGCAACGCAGCATAACTATTATCGAATGAGAGTTTTTCAAGTTTCAACATACACTCATTATCCGTGACTGATTCTAGTTGAGCAACCGAAGGGAATAACACAAAGGTTGAACCACAGGCAGAGCGGTTGTGACTAATCGATGTTGAGAACCAAGCTAGGAACCTGTTGTTGCGATCTCAATTCTTTATAGGCCTCAGATAATAGCACGGCTTCTAACATTCCCCAAAAGACAAACCAACCGATTCCGATGATCCCTGGAATCCAAAAAAGAGAAGGTGGCATGAAATCCACCATATTGAGACTTGAACTGACCAGTAAACACACAATCATGGGAATTGTGGTCAGGAAAGTTAATCGCCATCCATTTCCTGTGGACAGCTTCCAAATCCATGCAAGCGTTGGTTTTTCATCAATGGCCGTGGCCGGTAATATGAGACTCACCCTACTCAACACATAAAGAGCAATAAAGTATGGAATAAAATACATTCCGAAAATCATTATTGTTGAAACCCATGCTCTGGGAAGTAACCATTCAAGGAAAAAGTAATCCATAGCTCTAAGGAAATTCATAACAAAACTCGTTAGAAAGGAGTACGATGTCCCCATCATAAGTGGAAGCAATAGAACCAAAATAACCACGAAACAAATAAGAAAGCCCCAAATAAAAAAACGTGTCTCCCTGTGGTTCCATCTAAAAAATTCTAGCCACCGTTCTTGCTGCTCTTCCAACAAAACAATTCGATGACAGGGCAGAGCGATGAAGGTAAAAACCAATGCGTTCCCTAGTACACCTAACACGTTCAATACGCCAATCCTTACCATTATTGGAAGGTCTCTCAGCGAAGGCAATATGAAATAAATTTCAGCCTGGGAAATCGCGAACCAGACCAGACAAAGGCTTAGCACCCATATCCAGAATTGCCGAGTATGACGAAAAGGGAATTTGAATGCTTCCCCAAAGATTTTTGTGACTGGAAGGGGGTGCTTTTGAATTGTTGTGATTCGTTCATGATTTAAAGGCTCTAGTGACTTACTTCTTTATCGGCTCATTCCACCAAGACATTCTGTATCACTTTCGATTCAACTCTGTATCCAATTGTCTCAAAAATTTAGAATGCATTTTGTGAGAAGTGCTTGAAAATCTCCTGTTTTATGGGAAAATCACTGCCATTGTGCCCTGGCCTTGTTCTTGCTTGTTCCATTTCATATGTTTGTACAGCTAGATTATTCAACACAGCATGGGAGCAGCGATGATTAAGATTTGTGCCTGGTGTGAGCAAGAAGACCAACGAGATATTCAAGCACAGAGGCTAGAGAGTTCCTCTGAACAAATATCCCATGGCATTTGTCACAACCATGCGCGTCGCCTTCGTCATAGTTATCGTTCTAGTTTGCATCGACAAAGTGCTGCACTCTCGCCACATCGTTCTTTGGCTTTATCAAGCCAGTTCTAATTCTTTAACACATTTCTCAGTTCTGTCTTAGCGATATGCTTCGCGTACCCTTTTGTGGGAACACAAGGTTCATACCGAGGATCCTTGTTCAGCTGGGCACAGATCCTGGATCATGCGGAATTCATGGTTCGAGCCAGATGGAGTACAATGGTGTTCGATGTGGAAAAGCAGGGCAACAGGCAACAATGAACACGAGGATGACGTGTCTCTTCAGACGCCCTCGCCCTGGCAGGGTAAGGGTGAAGGTGGCTGAACAGTGCACGAGATATGGGCCAAAGCCAATAGGCTCAATGAACACTTTGGGGAACTGCTGCGAGGAAGCCCTTACACAACTCTCAGTAGGCATGAGGCTCATCCTCGTGCGTGTCACCCTCACCTGGTATCCTCTCCCTACAAGGGAGAGGAGGATTCAACATGAGCCTGCATTCCTTGCTCGAACCATGAATTCTGTATGATCCCAGATCTTTCGCTGCACTCAGGATGACACTGTGAGAGACTTAGCCACCTAAGGCCTGTCCGGAGCAACGTCGATTGACTCGGACCATACATTCAGTACGGTCCAATCCAACGCTTCCCATGCATGGTACGATCTCCAGGACAGAAGGAGTGAGAAGCCGAATGGTTAAGGAAGAAGAGAAATGGTTAGAAACTTAGTTGGTACTTTTTAGTCGATTTTTGACCATGACGGTTCCGAGGTGAGGCAGGCGTGCAGTCCGTCGATTCTCAAACCAGCCAAAGACCAAGACGCCCGTGACTAGCACACTTCCAAGTATCATGGTTACTGGGTCGTTTCCGAAAAACGTGGCAAGCGCGTTCATATGTCGTATTTCCTCATAATCTCAATAGTTTTCGGCAAGTTCCATAATATCTTTAGATCTTCTGACTCCATCAAGAATTTTGTTGTATTCCAAGCATCCTAAAGTAGGTGTTTATACGTATTAACGGAAAATGTCTCAGGCCAAATCCATCCGATTCTTTCGCCGTCGAGAAGCCATACGGTATACTGGAATCATGCGTGTTACTGCACTCCATCACGTATCCATTGTTCCTCTTCAACGGGTGTTTTTGCTTTTTTTGATAGTCACCATGTCGCATTTGATGCCTGCTGAGCCGGTTTGGAGTGCCACTCCGACGAGCCTGCCGTCAGTTCCTAACCTGGAAGCGCTTGAAGTAACGATTAATATCCACTCCCGTGAATTTCAACCTCAGAGCGTGACGATTCCTGTCGGAGAACGCACGCGGTTAGTTTTGAAAAATTTAGATACCGAACTGCATGCATTTGTGCCGGTAGGATTATTAGCCGACTCCCATGTGACAGTCAGCGGCAGTGGCGCCCCGCAGTTCGCCAAAGAAGGTTTTGTGCGGGTGTTGTTGTCAACACGTGGACAGACGGAAATCACCTTTACGCCGGCCCGGCCCGGCACCTATCCCTATTTCTGCGATTTACCAGGCCATGTCATGAGGGGTACGATCGTGGTGCGTGAGAATCAGGGTATGCTACAGTAATCGATTCGCCCAAGGGTGACCTCGCGTCAACCAACAGGCACTTTTCATTTCACATGTTTGTGAAGAGGAGTTGGGTTCCATGAGTACAGTGTGTCATCAACTGATTGTGAAAATTACTCCACGACATGGGGCTCACGATGTTCCCCATACAGATAGGCTACATGAGTTCACCACCTCCACGTGGATCATCATACTGTGTGCCTTCTGTCTGTTACCCATGGCAACGACCTGGGCTAGCGGACCACAGGCGATTAGCGACAAGGAATTGCTCACGACTATTACGGAATATGCTCATGCCGTTGGCAAGAACGATCGAGTTGCGGCGGGACAGCGTGATTTTGTGTGTTTGTTGAAAATGGCGCAACAGCAGTTGTTGGTTGATGGAAATTTCCCTGATGCCTTGAGCCCTATTTATGAATGGTGTGCCACACGACGAGCTAAGGCTCATGCACAGATGTTGAGTCAAGGAGATCGGGGATTAGATAATATTTGGCCCGGCCCGGGACAATTAGTGGATTTTAAAGATTTTCAACGATTTTATATTTCTGAAACGAGTAGCAAGCAATTGGCGCCATCATTTTTTGTCATGCATGATATTGCCCGATATGAACCCGATCATCCCTTTACCATTGAGCCACTGAAATCTGGAACGTTGCCGCATGCCTCCTTTCCTTCTGCCGATGAAAGCTTGGTTCATGCAGCTCCCACCACGTTTCTGACCACCACAATATCGTATCCGAATCCACTCACGGCACCAGTTTCTAATGGTCCTGGTTCGGCTGATTGGGTCGTTCCCTACAAAAAAGTGCAACGTGTGATTCAATCCGTACAGGTGAAATGGGTGGTGCTGTCAGATCTCAATCGATTGGGGTTCCCTATTGATCAAGCGGTACTCGATATTCCGCTTGAAGGCCTTCATGGAACCACGATCCCATTCGTTGTCGATGCCGGGGGGTTCGTTCCCCATTCAACCACATGGTTCGGGCCCGATGATCAAGCCCAGGCCGCTCTAGCTAGCGTTGAACAGGCGCAAGCATCCTCCACTCGATTAGAAGCCCTCATGCGACTCAATCGGACGTTGATGTTTGCACCGGCCAACACACATGTGTTGGGGGTGTATGCCAATCAACTCTATCAGGGCATTCTGGATTTAGGAAGCAATTTCAATGGTATTCCTATCGCTGATGCCCGTTTACTTGAGCATTTTAATGAATTGTATTGGACAATAAAATCCCAAACAGATCGTTTTGATTTGGGCTTAGGCATGGTAACCGGAGGAAAAGCAGAACCGACCCCTGCTGATTATCTCTATCGTATGATTCCGGTGATGGAAGCACTTGCCTCACTTGAGCCCGGAGATTTTCACAATCGCTTACATCTGATTTCCACCTATCGTTGGGTGAATGACCAAAGAGCCTCCCTGTCTTCCCCGCAAGAATTGTTAGCAGAAGTCCCGGCGGAACAAGAAGAGATGCGGGCAGAAGTGTTGTTGGAGCTCGCATGGGCTCGCATCGGAAAAGTAGCCTGGAATCGGCATTTTGATGACCCTGATATTCGCAAAGGCTATAACGAGGCCAAGCAAGCCTTTGATCTGACGAAAGATCCTTTGAATAAATTTGCAGCGACCTATGCCATGGCCTATAGCCTGGCCTTTCATGTCCCACGTGATGATCAGGCGATGCTGGATCTCTTGCAACAAGCGAAGGATTGGCATAAAAAAATTCCAGGTGCTAGCCCGCAAAGTTGGGCCTATATGCTGGAGAACGATACCCTCAAGGGATTAGTCAAAACCAACCCCGCGTTTCAATCACTATTGGTGGCACAATAGATTAGGACGGAGAGAAAAGCCAAAGGCTCGTGAAGCGTGAGGCGGAAGGAATGCAAAGAAAGTCTTTGTGTTCATTATGATCCGACCATTAACCTCATGCGTCATGTGTAATGTCTTTTTGTTTTCTCTCACTTCCTGTTCTTCATAGTTCTCTCTTTTCATTCTTATGGAATTAGATTTTCGTAAAAATCCTGTCATCCTGAGTAACATGCTGGATGTGATGGCTGATGGCGTCTTCACTGTGGATGCAAAGGGTCATATCGTAGCCTGGAGTACCGGCGCGGCTAGGATTACCGGGTATTCCAGTACTGATGTCATTGGGCAATCCTGCCACATTTTAGAAGGCCAAAATTGTAAAGGGTTTCGAGTCCTCACAGAATTCCTCGAGAATCCTTCGCCCTATCCATGGGGCATCTGCAATCAAGAATGCAAGGTGCTCGGCAAAGACGGGAGAGAGAGAACTCTATCTTTATGGCAATGTGTCTATTCTCCGGGATGACCAGGGCACTGTGGCTGGTGCGGTTGGAACCTTTACCGATCTCACCTCCTTTATTCTGAACAATGAGAAAATCGCAGTCTTAGAAGAGCAGACAAAATCGCGAGAAGCTTTCCAGCAGCTCATCGGCAAAAGCCCTGCCATGCAAGAGATCTTTCGTCGCCTGCGTCTGGCTGCTCAAAGCGATGTGACCGTATTGCTGACCGGAGAATCAGG
>QIMB01000113.1 GCA_003233615.1 Nitrospirota bacterium | reverse complement strand
GTGCCTTGGGACGTGGGAGCGTGGGCATTACCGAATATGAAGATTTTATTCAAACAGATGCTGCCATTAATCCAGGAAACTCGGGTGGGGCATTAGTGAATATGAAAGGCGAATTGATTGGCATTAATACAGCAATTTTCTCTCGGACAGGTGGATCAGAAGGCGTAGGATTTGCCATTGCCGTGAGCATTGCGAAAGATATTGCCAGTAGTCTCATTGAGTCAGGAAAGGTGGTTCGCGGATGGATGGGGGTCGCCATTCAGGAACTCACGCCCGCGTTGGCACAATCATTTCAATTGCCGGACGATCAACAAGGTGGAGTCCTCATTAGTGAAGTGCATCAGGATGGTCCTTCAGCGAAAGCCGGGCTCAAGCGTGGCGATGTAATTTTGGAATACGGCAATGAAAAAGTAAAAGACGTAAATCATCTTCGCAATATTGTGGCTCGGACGAAGGTCGGCAAACAAAAGGACATCATCGTCTTGCGCGATGGAAAAGAAACCCCGTTGACGTTGGTGTTGGGAGAACGGCCATCTGATCAAGTGTTGGCAAAGTCCGGCCCCTCAGCAGGAGAAAAACCTCCGGCCGTGGCAAAGCTGGATAATGTGTTGTCGGGATTAACGGTAGAAGCCGTTTCTGCAGACCATCGCAATCAATTTGGCATTTCGGAAGATGCCAAAGGAGTCGTGGTGACGAAAGTGGAGTCGGGAAGTGCCGTTGAAGCAGCGGGGATCCAAGCCGGTGATCTTATTCAAGAGGTCAGTCGGAGTGCGATCAAGAATTTGGATGATTATCAGCAAATCACCTCGAAGATTGAGAAAAAAGAACTCGTTGTTCTTCTGGTCAACCGACGGGGTAACAATCTTTTTGTGGCGGTTAACCCCAAATAATATCACCTTGTCGTGAGAGAGGGAGGCCACGCGTACCTCCCTCTTTTTGTATGAGCACAGAAAACATATGGCCAAACAAAGTCAAATGGGACAGTGGTTTGAAGAGAAAGTTTTTAAGCCATTGGAAGATAAGAAGATGCCTGTCATGGAGCATCTTCATGAGTTTCAGCGTCGACTGACTCGTGCGGTTGTGGTCATGGCGTTGGTGTTTGTGGGGACATTTTTTTATGCCGATATGCTAGTCACCTGGCTACGTGTCCCGCTTCAAAACTATTTTATTTTAGATACCTGGGAGTGGGTACCCTCTGACTTACCTAAAATTCCTTTGGTGTTTCTCGCCCCGGCTGAAGCCCTGTGGCAAAATGTGAAAGTGGCAGGATTGTGTGCTCTGGTACTCACCACGCCCTATTGGTTATGGGAAGTGTGGCAATTTGTCGTTCCCGGTCTTCATGCCCAAGAACGACGATTCGTTGCTCCGTTTACAGCGATTAGTACCGTCGCCTTTTTTCTAGGATTGAGCTTTTGTTTCTTTTTTGTGCTCCCTTTTGCGTTGAATTTCCTCCTTTCTTACGGCCTTGCTTCAGGTTTTATTGCGCAAATATCCATTGCAAGTTTTGTGGGGTTTATTCTCTGGTTTCTCTTGGTCTTTGGCCTTATTTTTGAGGTGCCATTAGCGTTGACGCTGATGGCCAAGTTAGGGTGGGTTGATGCCCCATTATTGAGGCAGTATCGGAAGTGGGCCTTTCTTGGATCCTTTCTGTTTGCCGCTATTTTGACGCCGACTCCTGACCCCTTTAATCAAGCTATTATGGCGCTCCCCATGTATTTCTTTTACGAAGTAGGAATTATCAGCGCCCAAATATTTGGAAAAAAGAAGCCAAAGGACACAGGGGATGTTGCGCCAGCAGCACCATCTACTTCTGTGGTTGCTCGTCCGGCCACGCAATCGGCAGGGGCTGGAGCGGGTGGCGATGATGATTATGTGAGCGTTCCAGACTCAGGTCCGCGATAATAATAGTATGTGATAGTGGAGCATTCTGGTGATCTGTGTGGTTGCTCTGATGATTAGTGACAAAATCCTTTCCGGCCAAGAACCAGATGTCTGTCGGAAAATGTTAGAGGATACCTTGACGAAGTACCAAATGACTCTTTTATCCTATGAAGTGCTGCCTGACCAGCGAGAGATCATTGCTCAACGGCTGCACGCACATTGTCAGGAGGGGGTAGCTCCGGTTGTCTTTACCCTTGGGGGAACAGGAGTGCGACCAACTGACTGGGTGCCAGAGGCAACACGAGATGTGATTGAGAAGGAAATCCCGGGGATAGCAGAAGCCATGCGAGCGGAAAGTCTCAGAAAAGTTCGCACCGCGATGCTGTCTCGGGGAATTGCTGGGATTAAAGATAAGACCGTGATTATCAATTTGCCCGGGAGCCCCAAGGGCATGAAAGAAAATTGTGAGGTTGTGTTACCACTTCTTGAGCATATTGTTCAGAAAGTAGGGTTTTCTCAATAGAATGAAAAGGCAGTCTTTATCCATAAAATTTTGTTGGCTTTATAGTGGAGGCAGATATGGCAACCGAACTTAAAATGGTTCAACCTTCTCCGTCGTCAAGTGGCGATGTGTGTACCTACATGTGGGCCTGTGCGATTTGTGATGAAACAGAAACCTGTCAGAAAGATCGAGAAGGCCATAGCCGATGGTTAGTAGCTAAACGCATGGAGCGTATTGAACACAAGATTCTTGTCATGAGCAACAAGGGTGGAGTGGGCAAGAGCACCATGACCACAAATTTGGCAATTAGCCTAGCGTTGAAGGGCTATGAGGTGGGTGTGTGCGATATGGATATTCATGGTCCGAATATTCCTAAGATGATGGGTGTCGAAGGTGAAAAACTCAAAATTAGTACAGACGGCGGCATCATACCCCATCAAGTTTACAATCTGAAAATTGCATCAATGTCATTTCTGCTTCAGAATTCTGATGATCCCATTATTTGGCGAGATGCGTATAAGTTTGAATTTATTAATCAGCTATTAGGTGGAATCGAATGGCAAGATTTGAATTATCTCCTGATTGATTTACCGCCGGGCACTGGGAATGAGTCTGTAACCACGATGGATTTGATTGAAGATGTGACCGGCTGTGTGATTGTCACGACGCCGCAAGAAGTGGCCTTATTAGATTCTCGAAAGTCGGTCACCTTTGTGAGGGATAGTGAATTGCCGATTATTGGCATTATTGAAAATATGAGCGGGATGGATTGTCCGCATTGTCATAAGTCAATTGAGGTTTTTCGAAAAGGTGGGGGAGAAGCGTCAGCGGCCGATATGGATGTGCCATTTCTTGGCCGCGTTCCGCTCGATCCGGATATGGTGTTGCAATGTGACCGTGGTGAACCCTATGCCTTGTTTCATTCCGATCTTCCTACGGCGGACGCCATTCATGGCATAGCCAATAAGATTGAGGAGTTTTGCAAAAAGAAAGGGTCCAAAGGTTCCTTGGTGAATGTGTCGGCTCGCCCAGCGCCATTTAAAAAGCCTGTGTGATCGTGGATTATTGTTCATTCTGTTGAAATATTGGGACGCTTTATGGATTCGCTCACGTCGTTAACCACTGCGCAGCAAATTGTTTTGGATTCAGCCAGCGTCTTGGGCTGTGAAAAAGTCGGGTTACTTGATGCCTTAGGACGGGTGTTAGGAGAAGATATTATTGCTCCACGCGCTAATCCACCTTGGGATAATTCAGCGATGGATGGGTTTGCCGTTCGGTGGGCTGACATTCATTCCGAACATGCCATTTCAACAATTCCTGAATTGAAGATCGTTGAGGATGTCGCCGCTGGTGCCGTGGCCGTGAAATCCGTTGGTCCGGGGGAAGCCATCCGTATTATGACGGGTGCACCCATGCCGGCAGGAGCCGATACGGTGGTTCGCGTCGAATATACCGACCCTTCGGAAACAACCGTTCGAATTATGATGTCTGAATATGGGCAGGGTGCCAACATTCGCCCAAAGGGAGATGATGTTCAAGAAGGGGATTGTATTATTGCCAAAGGGACACAGCTCCGGTCCGGAGAAATCGGCATGCTGGCCATTCTTGCGAAATCGTTTGTGCTGGTGCATCAACGGCCACGCGTAGGGATTCTTTCAACAGGGGACGAATTAGCTGATCTTGATGAGTCGTTTGACGAAAATAAAATTGTGAACTCCAATAGCTATGGCATCGCGGCTGGCGTACAAGAGGCAGGTGGTATTCCCGTCTTATTAGGCATTGCCAAGGATACTCCCGAGTCGCTCAAAGACAAGATTCGGCAAGGATTGACGTGCGATATTTTAGTGCTATCCGGTGGCGTGTCAATGGGTGACTATGATTTTACCAAGCCGGTGTTTGCCGAGCTTGGGGCTGATATGAATTTTTGGAAATTGGCCATTCGACCAGGTCAGCCTGTGGCGTTCGGGAAAATTCAAGGAAAATTGGCGTTTGGATTGCCCGGGAATCCCGTGTCTTCCATGGTCACCTTTGATCAGTTGGTCCGACCGGCCATGATGAAGCTAGGAGGCCATCGCACGTGGGAACGTCCAACCGTCAAAGCGACGTTCCAAGAGACCTTTTCGAAGCAAACGGATCGTCGACATTTTCTTCGAGGCGTTCTCGCGTATGAAAACGGCGTCTTAGTGGTCCGGACCACTGGTAAACAAGGGTCTGGAATTTTAACTTCGATGGTCAAGGCCAATGGGTTTATTGATGTGCCGGAAGAAGTTGAAAGACTTCAACCAGGTGATGTCGTCAATGTGCAATTGTTATCCAGGAATTTTTAAGCTGTTTCATTATGTTGTTCTTTTCATACGGTGGGCATTGATTATTTCTCATATTTATACAAGGAATTACAGATTTCAACATGGTACCCCCTATTGTGTGTTTCGTGGGTCGCTCGAACAGTGGCAAAACCACGCTCATCGAACGATTACTTCTAGAATTGACCGGAGTAGGCTATCGAGTGGCTACGATCAAGCATGCGGGGCATGGATTTGATCTCGATACAGAAGGAAAAGATAGTTGGCGACATAAGCGGGCAGGGGCCAGCCAAGTGGTTGTGCTGTCCAAGGGAAGTCTGGCGATGTTTACCGATGTGGCTGAGGAGCTTCCTGTCGAAGAAATCCGTGATCGCTTCATCAACAAGGATATCGACTTAATCATTGCTGAAGGTTGGAAAAGCGAAGGATTCCCCAAAGTGGTCGTGGTTCGTGAGGAACTGCAAGAAGTCAATGTTTCGCTTGAAGGATTAATCGCTATTGCCTCCATCAAGCCCATAAATGCCAACGTACCCTGGTTTGATCGAGATGATGTTCAAGGATTAGCCAAGGTCATTATCTCCCGGTTTCCACGTCAAGCAGATTCGTAAATTCCATGGGTAAAAGTCTGACCCTCATTGTGGCCACGCTTCTGGTGCTGGCCTTAGGAGGGGCGGCAGCCATCCCCCTGACTAATCAGCCTACCTTTTGTGCGAGTTGTCATACGATTCAACCCGCATACGATTCTTGGGCTCTCTCCAGTCATAAGGATGTAACCTGTGTGGATTGCCATGTGAGGCCAGGCTTCTCAGGTTTTATACAGGATAAGGTATTCGCAGGACTAGAAGATGTCGCCATTACTTTCTTTGGCACACCCACTGAACCCCATAACCTTCAGTCGCACGTGTATTCATCTGTCTGTCTTGGGTGCCATCGCGCTATCCTGCGAGTGACGGAAGTCTCAACCCGTGATTTGCCTATACCTGTGAAAACAGTTGGCTTGATTATGGATCATCGTGAACATATGGAAGCTTTTGGAAAACGTGAGCAAGGCGAAGGTTGCACGACATGCCATTCGCGCGTTGTGCATGGTGCACCTATTAAAGACTATCCTATTGTCATTCCTCGTGGACATGTCAAGCTTGATGACCAACCGCATCCGCCGGATCTTCCTCCAGATTCCATACTCTGGAAGGCGAGTATGGCAGATTGCATGCGGTGTCATGATGGGAAGCAAACACATGAAGGCCAAATTCTGAGTAACCGCTGCGAAACGTGTCACCTGCCAGATAAAATCGGCGGATTTTTGTTCTAAAAGGTTTGCCGATTTCATGTCCACGCCTATTGTTGAAGTTCGAAATCTCACAAAGCGCTTTGACGATTTTACCGCCGTCGATAATATTTCCTTTGACATTCATGAAGGGGAAATATTAGGTCTGTTGGGGCCAAATGGCGCGGGAAAAACCACGACTATCCACATGTTGTTGGGCTTGATCACTCCTACGTCTGGCACCATTCATATGTTCGGGCTTGATCTTGCCACGCATCGCGAAGCGATTCTTCAACAAGTGAATTTCTCTTCGACGTATATTTCTATGCCGTTTTCCTTGACGGTCGAGGAAAATCTTAAAGTGATTGCGCGGCTCTATAGCCTACAGAACATTCAGCAGCGTGTGGATGATATTCTTGAAAAATTGGAAATGACGGATATTCAAACGAAACTCACCAGGAAGTTGTCATCAGGCCAAATGTCTCGTCTGACATTAGCCAAAGCGCTTATGACAGAACCTAAAGTGCTCTTTTTAGACGAACCTACGGCGAGTTTAGATCCGGACATTGTGCATAAAATCAAGGCATTCTTGAAGGAGTATCAGCGAACGGCAGGGTTAAGCATTCTCTATACGTCCCATAACATGCGTGAAATGGAAGAGATGTCTAATCGCATTATCTTTCTCCAGCATGGCCATATTGTGGCGGAAGGCACATCGGATCAAATCATACAACGATATGGACAACGAGATTTAGAAGAAGTCTTTTTAAAACTCGCACGGGAATCAAACGGACAATGAACCTGGGACGAATTGGAGGGTTACTCTCTCGCCATCTCTATCTCTATAAACGCAGCTTTGCGCGGATGCTGGAGATTTTCTATTGGCCGTTTTTAGATCTGGTAGTGTGGGGATTTATCACGATGTACTTGAAAGAATCCGGGGTGTCCCTTCATGGGGCCGTGGCATTTTTCTTGGGCGCGTTAATTCTGTGGGACGTCTTATTTCGAGCTCAACAAGGTGTTGCCGTTTCCTTTCTGGAAGAAATGTGGTCTCGAAATCTCATGAACCTCTTTGCCAGTCCATTGACGGTTGGAGAATATTTGGCCTCGACTATGATCATGAGTGTCCTGAAAGTCACGGCAGTGGCAAGCCTCATGATGGTCTTTGCCTGGGTGTTTTATTCCTATGATATGTTGAAAATGGGCTTATCGCTTCTCCCGTTCATTCTGAACTTGGTGATAT
>QIMB01000418.1 GCA_003233615.1 Nitrospirota bacterium | reverse complement strand
ACAAGGCAATGATTTGCCCCGTAAACGCTTTAGTTGAAGCCACGCTAATCTCCGGTCCGCAACGCGTATAAATCACCCCGTCGGCTTCACGAGCTAAGGTACTACCTACGACATTCACGATAGCCAACACCCGTGCCCCATGCCGCTTGGCCTCTCGCGCTGCAGCTAACGTGTCAGCTGTTTCACCAGATTGGGAAATGGCGATGAATACATCATTTTGTTGAATCATTGATTCGCGATACCGGAATTCTGAGCCAATATCAACTTGAATGGGTCGACGGACCATTTCTTCAAAAAGATATTTTCCAACTAATCCGGCATGCCAGGAAGTCCCACATGCGACAATCCAAAATCGCCCGGCACTTAATAATTCTTCTTTGGTCATGGCTAAATCTGGTAGATCGGCTTCTCCCGATTCATAATCATACCGGCCACGAAGCGTATCCATGATGACTTGCGGCTGTTCATGAATTTCCTTCGTCATAAAATCTGGATATCCACCTTTTTCAGCAGCTTCGGCATCCCAAAGAATGGTTTCAGCTCGAAAAACTTTTGGCTGTCCATCTGGATCAAAAACTTGAATCTCAGACTCCTGCATGCAATATTCCAACTTCTCCATCTTCCAAAAACACAACCTCGCGAGTATGTGCCAAGAGTGGAGTAACATCCGAGGCTAAAAATGCCCCCGTGCTATTCAATCCAATGACCAGGGGACATCCAGAACGACTGACCACAATTCGTCCCGGCTCAGCCAACGACATGACTGCGATGGCATAACTGCCATGTAATTCATGGGCCACCTGACGAACGGCTTCATTCAATCGGTTTCCCCTCTTCACGGCGGAAGACAATAAATGAGCAATGACTTCTGTATCCGTTTCTGATTCGAAACGATACCCCTCTGACTCCAATCGATGCCGTAAGGTCAAAAAATTTTCAATAATGCCATTATGGACGAGTACCACTTCTCCTGAACGGTGGGGATGGGCATTTTGCTCTGATGGCCGCCCGTGTGTTGCCCAACGCGTATGTCCAATACCCATCCTTCCATGGACCGAATCATGAGAAAGATTCGCTTCCAAATTGATCAGTTTCCCCACGCTTCGCCGAATTTCCAGATGTCCATTATGTTGAATGGCAATCCCAGCCGAGTCATAGCCACGATACTCAAGTTGCCGTAGTCCCGCTATCAATATGGGGACTGCAGATTCACTCCCAACATACCCGATGATTCCACACATGAGCGACGCTTTCTTATTGAGTCAGTTTCTAGGATATTCTATGGCGATACATGATTTTTCGGTGAATTCATGGAGAAACTTAATGCGTGCTGAACGCGTTCATTCCACCAGATCAAAAGATCTACAAAGCACAATTAGGATGATTCTGGGGGTTTTTGAACAACGGGTGTTGATACTGGCCTATCTTCAGCCTGACATGTTTTACCATTGGCGGGAAGAACTGAGGGATCCAACAACGCTCGACGACGTGCCGCCGTTCCTTCTTTATTTGTTTGTGGGGTGCGAGAAATTCCAAGGGCATTGGCTGGAACATTTTCGGTCACGGTCGTTCCCGCAGCAATTAAGGCACCTGCGCCAATCGTGACCGGAGCAATAAGTTGAACATCACTTCCAATAAAAACATCATCCTCTATGACCGTTTGTTCTTTTCGATAGCCATCATAATTACAGGTAATCGTTCCAGCGCCGACATTCACATTCCGACCGATCCACGTATCTCCAAGGTAGCTGAGATGATTCACCTTGGATCCTTCCCCAACTTCGGTTTTTTTGAGTTCCACGAAATTTCCAACTTTGGCTTTTTTATGAATCACACTCCCAGGCCGCACATGTGCCATGGGTCCGATTACCGCGTCTTCCTCAACCATAGACTCCTGAAGAATGCAGGCATCGAGAATCTTCACTCCTCGATGCACGATAGCATTGGTCAGTCGTGAATTCGCCTGAATCGTACAATCTTCCCCAACATGAGTCTCACCCTCAAGAATGACCCCTGGATGCAACACCGTATCACGACCAACCGTGACAGAATGATCGACCACAACCCGGTCAGGATCCAGGATTGTGACACCATCCAACATCAACCGCTCGCAAATCCTCCGACGCATTTCTTTTTCGGCCACTGCCAAATGTACCCGGGTGTTCACACCCGTTGTTTCTAAGCAATCGTCAGTTACCCAGGCCATGACCGTCTTCCCCTCTTGCACTCCCATCTCAATAATGTCGGTGAGGTAATATTCACCCTGTGCATTTTGAGGTTTCAATTGTCCAAGTGCTTTTTCGAGAAATGTGGCTTCTACAATATACGTTCCGACATTAATTTCAGATACCTGTTTCTCTTCTGCTGAAGCATCTCGATCCTCAACAACCCGACACACCGTTCCACCTGCACTGCGAATCACTCGCCCATATCCGCTGGGATCTGGCAAGACTGTGGTTAACAATGTCAGCGTCGCACCTTGTGATTGATGATAGCTCACTAACGCCATCAGGGTTGCAGCGGTTAATAAGGGCGTATCACCGCACATAATCACATACTGACTAGCTGACTCAGAAGAATGCCGAATCAATGCAGGATAGGCTTGCTGTACAGCATGTCCAGTCCCTAACTGTTGAGATTGTTCTACCACCAGAAAAGGCTCGAATTGTGCCTTGTCTTGTGTCAGGTATGTCCGAACGGAGTCAGCCCCATGACCGACCACCACCGCCACATTGTTGCTTGCGACCTGGCGGGCTAAAAGCATCGCGTACCCCAACATAGGACGTCCTGCAACAGCATGCAATACTTTCGGCAACGTAGATTTCATTCGAGTGCCCTGCCCTGCGGCAAGAATGATAACGGATGTGTTGAATTGGCTACTCATGTGAGGGCAGAATGAAAAGAAATGAATAGTAGTAACGATTCAGGTATGTAGGTTGAAAATGCAGTACTCAAAATATACAACATGTAAATGATGTCGATCGATCAACCCTTAAAAAGCTTTGGCCCTCAGCCTATCCACCTAATCGTATCCCACCATTTTAAGGTGTGGAAAATTTCTGTGAATATACAAGTTATATTGTACTCGTTTTCTGCGCAACTTCAATGCCACCAGTTTTTTCTTGGGGTGAATAGAACCCTCCGGATACAATAAGCTTCATCGCCTCTTCCACACTCATATCCACCGGAACCACTTCCGTTTCAGGCACTAACAAAAAATAGCCCGAAGTTGGATTTGGGGAGGTTGGCACAAACACATGAACCAATGGTTCTGGCGCTAAACATTGAATTTCTTCACGAGTCTCCCCCGTCACGAACGCTAAGCAATAATTCCTATCTTTGGGGAACTGGATCATGACGACCTTGTCATATTTCTCCCGCTGTTTAAACGATAGAATATCCATCATAGATTTCAATGTGGCATAAATACCACGTACAATGGGCACTCCATCTAAAAACTCCTCCCAGCGGGCGACCATCCGCCTTCCAAAAAAATTCGTCGCGAGAACACCTGCTAACAGGATGAGGAGGACCAAGGCCATGATCCCAAGGCCAGGGAAGTAATAATCAGGAAGGACTAAATCGGCCAAGGCCGTCCCTAAGATGCTATCCACTGTGACAAACAGGGTTTTTAAAATAAGAATGGTTCCCCAGATGGGGGTAATGACCAGCAGCCCTGTGAGGAAATACCGTTTAAGGGAGGCACGTAGCGTTTTCATGTGAAACGGAAAACCTTCATCACAAGAAAGAACACCGTGAAAAAGAAGGGGAGAGGAATGCCTAAGGCATCTTACAATTCCGACATGGCACCGGCAAGACTTTTCTTTCAAATTTCAATGACTTAGACTAGGCAGACGTGAAAAGCGAGAAGGAGAAGTGAAAAGCGAGGAATTCTGATTGAGAAGAAGCAGGGATGTGGAGTTTCTTCTCTCCAGCTTCTCACGTTGTACTTCTCCCTTCTCACTATCTTTGAGGACGTGTTCCTCGCATAACAAGGAAATAGTTGGAGATGCAATCCAAAAACTCACCCCCTAAAAAACAGAATATTCCAAGTGGATTGTTCATCACTTTCGAAGGAACGGAAGGTTCTGGTAAGTCCACCCAATGTCGACGGCTCGCTCGATCCCTGCGAAGTCAGGGCTACCAAGTCCTCGAAACACGAGAGCCGGGTGGGACGCCTCTGGCCGAAACGATTCGAACACTCTTGCTCACGTCACCTCAGTCAAAAAATCCCATGGAGCCCATCACACCAGCCTGCGAAGCCATGCTCATTTTCGCTGCTCGTGCCCAACATATGGCACATGTGATTCGACCAACACTGGCTAAAGGAATGATTGTGCTCTGTGATCGGTTTTTTGACTCCACTCTGGCCTATCAAGGCTCTGCACGCGGCCTCGATCACACTTTTCTCATCGATGCTCAACAGTTTATTGCCAATGGACTCCATCCACATCTGACATTTTTCCTAGACCTTCCTATTCAAGATGGGTTAGACAGACGGCAACAGTCAAAAAAACATGATCGACTTGATCAGGAATCACTCAGCTTTCATCAACGCGTTCGTCGCGGATTTCTCGCATTGGCCAAACAACATCCTCAACGGATACATAAAGTGGATGCTCGGCAATCACCCCAAAACGTAGCCTCCCACATTGCTACAATAGTTGAGGCTATGTTTCCCAAGACTCCGTCTCGGGGTGTCATCCGTTCTTCACGAAAAAAATAGATAGGTCACTCTGACATAATTCTCAAACATGCCCTTTCACTCAATCATTGGACATCAGCGCCCCATCAAGTGGCTTCAAACGGCTATAGAGACACATCACCTCGGTCATGCGTATATCTTTCATGGCGAACCGGCAATCGGGAAACGACAGACCGCAATAGCTCTCACCCAGCTACTCCATTGTGAGCATCCTGTGTTCGATCCAACACCTGATGCTTGTGGGACCTGTCGATCATGTTATCAAGTTGAACAAGCTATCCATCCAGATTGCGTGATCATTCAGCCGGAAGATGGACAGAAACAGAATCCCAAGATAAAAATTGACCAAATTCGTGCAATCGAACACCTGGTGATTTATCGACCTCTCGTCGGATCACACAAGGTCTGCCTCATAGATGACGCTGACACGATGACTGTTGAGGCAGCGAACGCCTTGCTGAAAACACTAGAAGATCCTCCTAATCATTGCCTCTTTCTTCTTATCTCCAGTCGCCCGGAACATCTCTTGCCAACAATTCGATCACGATGCATTGCACTTCGATTTACTCCTTTACCTATTCATGATATCGCTGAATTTCTCACACAGCATTCAACAATGGAGGCACGTGATTGCACACTGGTGTCGACCTTCTCGCAAGGTCGACCGGGGCAAGCCCTTCACATGGATCCTGAAGATTTGCACATCAAGCTTCGCCAATACTGGGCCTTGTTATTTGGAGAGCATCACACATCGGCCGCGCAGATTTTTGACATCAGCGACAGTCTGGTGAAATCACACCAAGTCCCAGAAGCCATCTATTGGTTTCAGCAAGGTCTCCGAGACTTGCTCTTGCTCTCGTTAGATGAGTCAAACTCTCCCATGTTTTACCGTGACCAGGAATCGACACTTCGCCAGTTGGCACAGCAGATCACGCCTCAAGCCATACTCGAACTTTCACAGGAATTGCATCAGCTTGAACGGGGACAACAACGCAATCTGAATATGCAAATCGGGCTTGAACAATTTTTCTTTCATCTTCAAGATCAAATGGCGCATGTCCAGGGAGGAGTCAGGAGTCAGCAGACAAGATAGGAGTGGAGGAGTAGGCGAGAGCTGCTACAACACAACATTGTCATCCTGAGTGAAACGAAGGATCTGTGTCCAGTACACGTGGGAACGGCTGACCGAGATCCTTTGACTCCGCCGCGCTTCGCTCAGGATGACAACGATGAGAAAATGGGAGAGTGAGGAGTAAGGAATAAGAAACGAAAGGGGAGAAAAAGCAAGTCTTTTCGTTCTCACTCTTCATACTTCGCTTGGCACTTCTACCTTCCCCTTTCTCACTGTTAGCCGCCAAACGCTTCGTGTTGTTCATCACGAAACCAAAGGAACTATTACGTTATGTCTAAGAAGTTTTACGTCACTACGCCCATTTATTATGTCAACGATGTGCCGCATATCGGCCATGCCTATACGACGATCGCCGCCGATGTGTTGGCCCGCTTTTATCGTTTGCGAGGATATGATGTGTTTTTCCTCACGGGATTGGACGAACATGGTCAAAAGGTTCAGCAGGCGGCCGCAAAAGCTGGCATCGATCCACAAACACATTGTGATCGGCTCATGCCAAAATTCAAGGACTTGTGGACGAAATTGAATATTTCACAAGATGCCTTTATTCGCACCACCGACCCTCAACACCAATCCATTGTACAACGCGGCCTACAAACTCTCTATGACAAAGGGTTGATTTACCAAGCCGACTACACCGGATGGTACTGCACCTTCGATGAGCGATTTTGGACGGAGAAGGATGTGGAGCAAGGCCTCTGCCCGGATTGCCGACGACCAGTGGAGCAAGTGAGTGAGCGGAATTATTTTTTCCGCATGAGCCAATTTCAAAATCGCCTCAAAGAACATATCCATACGCATCCAGAATTTATTCAGCCGGACTCTCGACGCAATGAAGTCTTGGGGTTTCTGCAAAAACCACTTGAAGATCTTTCCATCTCACGACCCAAGTCCCGCCTGTCATGGGGCATAGAATTGCCCTTTGACCAAACCTGTGTGACCTATGTGTGGTTCGATGCGTTGGTCAATTACTTCTCGGCTTTAGAATATCTCTCTTCAGAATCTCATGCCACACAGTTCTGGCCTGCGTCCGTCCATTTAGTGGGCAAGGATATTCTCACCACGCACGCCGTCTATTGGTCCACCATGCTGATGGGCATGGAACGTCCCCTCCCTCAATCTATCTTCGCCCACGGATGGTGGACGGTGGAAGGGGAGAAGATGTCCAAAAGCCGTGGAAACGTCATAGATCCATACGCCATTGTTGAAGAATTTGGCACAGATGCCTTTCGTTATTTCCTGCTACGCGAAGTACCGTTTGGCCAAGATGGAGATTTTTCCCGGACGGCTTTCCATAGCCGGTACCAAGCAGAACTCGCCAATGACTTGGGAAACTTAGTGTCCCGGACATTAGCCATGCTGGGGAATTTCTCTAAGAATATGGTTCCGTCTGCTGATTCCGAAACAGAGACTGAATTAGACCACACACTCCAACAGACGGCGACAACCCTGTTTACAACAATTGAAGCACACCTTCAGCGTTATGAATTTCATCGTGCCTTAGAAACAATTATGGGATTAGTGCAGATGGCTAATCAATATATCGATAAAACCGCGCCATGGGTGCTAGCAAAGGATCCTACAAAAGCACCCCGGCTACAGACCGTCTTGTTTCATCTAACAGAAACTCTTCGATTCCTAGCTCACGCACTTACTCCCTTTATGCCACACACCGCAGAAACCATGAAGACTCGTCTAGGTTTAACGAAGGATATTTCGAATCCTTCTCTATCGAACGACCCGACTTGGGGTGAGTATGCCTACCCTCATCCCGTCACCAAAGGCACAGCATTGTTTCCAAAAAAGGACATGCCATCTGCAGATACATCCCAACCAGGTTCATCATCAAACGTTTCTCTCAACACAGAAAAAAAGACAAACAACATCCAGCGACACACCGCGTATCGGGATAGAAGATTTCCAGAAAGTAGAACTGAAAATCGCAAAGATTCTTGAAGCCGAACGTGTGCCAAAATCTTCAAAACTTTTGAAGCTGCAAGTGGATATCGGGACAGAACAACGTCAGATTGTGGCAGGCATCGGCAAGAAATACACACCGGAAGAATTGGTGGGGAAAACGATTATCGTGGTGGCCAATCTTAAGCCGGTAAAGCTGATGGGCATCGAATCGCAAGGCATGGTCTTAGCGGCTGGAGATACCGATATGCCGGGATTACTTGGAGTCTTAGAAAATCTGCCCGCAGGAACCACGGTGAAATAGTTGACAGGACAGAAGCCTGAATCTATTTTTTTAATACGCCTCTCGGTGCATAAATCCCTTCCAAAAAGTCAGAGCCATAATTTTCACATCCAACCA
>QIMB01000347.1 GCA_003233615.1 Nitrospirota bacterium | reverse complement strand
CCGCCTCGTGAATCTGAAGGCCAATTAACCCAACGAGAAATGGATTTAGCTAGATCAATACAAGAAGTGACCGAAATCGTCATGCTGCGGTTGGCCAATAGTCTCCACAAGGAAACGGGAGTCAAGAATTTGTGCCTATCGGGTGGTGTGGCCCTGAACTGTGTGGGGAATGGTCGAGTCTTGCGTGAGGGCCCGTTTGAAAAACTTTGGATACAACCTGCTGCCGGCGATGCCGGCAGCGCTCTCGGGGCAGCCTTGACTGTGCATTATCACTATCTGGATCAACCTCGACAATGTCAGGGATCTGAAGATGCCATGCAAGGCAGCTATCTGGGGCCGTCTTTTTCCAATGAACAGATTGAAGAGGTTTTACAGAAATTGGAGGCTCCCTACGAACGCCTTGACGATGCCATGCTGTGTGATCGAGTGGCCGCGTACTTGGCAGAGGAGAAAGTCATTGGCTGGATGCAAGGGCGAATGGAGTTTGGTCCACGATCGTTAGGCGGTCGAAGTATCTTGGGCGATCCGCGTAGCGAGAAGATGCAGTCCATCATGAATTTAAAAATTAAATATCGAGAATCCTTTCGGCCGTTTGCCCCTTCTGTGCTGCGGGAATGTGTATCAGACTATTTTGAAATGGACACAGACAGTCCTTATATGCTTTTAGTCGCTCCAGTGGTTGACCATCGGAGAGTGGCACTCCAATCTGATCAGGAAAAACTGTTCGGGATTGAACTGCTCAACGTGCCCAAGTCGGATATTCCGGCCGTAACCCACGTCGATTATTCCGCACGAGTGCAAACCGTGACCGCGTCGACCAACCCTCGATATTATCAATTGTTGCGAGCCTTCAAGGAAAAAACGGGTTGTGCTGTGTTGATCAATACCTCCTTTAATGTGCGCGGAGAGCCGATTGTGTGTACACCGGACGATGCCTATCGCTGTTTCATGCGCACCGAAATGGATATGCTGGTCTTAGAGAATTGCGTCTTACTCAAGGAAAACCAAAAACCGGTCCCCAAAGACACAAATTGGATGAACGAATTTGCATTAGATTAACCCGGGATTGCATGAGTATGATTCCACACACCTCACAGAAAGACGTCCCTGTTACGCAACTCCGGCAGTTTGGCTGGCTTATGGCTGGCGTATTTGGCATCATCACATTTTGGCCGTTGGTGTTTCGCGGGGAAGATATACGGATATGGGCGTCAATCATCGCTGGTGTATTTGGCGTGTTAGGCCTGGTATTTCCAAATGGGTTAAAGCCAGTCTATCGGGGCTGGATGATTTTTGGCGAAAAAATCGGATGGGTAAATTCACGTATTCTGTTAGGTCTGGTATTTTATGGCCTGCTGACCCCTATCGGTCTCATCATGGTGCTGTTGGGGAAACGGCCACTGCAGCTACAGTTTGATCCTACAGTGGACACCTATCGTGTGCCCAAAGAGACCCGTGCCGCCAATCATGTCTTAAAAGCTTTTTGAAGGAGAGAGCACTATGACCGAGTTTTTAGGAGAACTGTGGGAATTTATGCGGGAGCGGAAAAAGTTCTGGCTCGCGCCGATCATCATTATGCTCTTGCTTTTAGGCGGCCTCATTATTTTGAGTGAAGGCTCTGCGGTGGCGCCTTTCATCTACACGTTATTTTAAAGGGGAAATGACTCCTTTGCGATTTAGAAACGCGCAGATAGGTGAAAAGAAGAAGATGTTGCTGAATCAACCCTCTTGACTCTGAAAATTGATGATTTATTATATAAAAGATAAGTGCAAGGTTCTGCGACAATGTGATGAGGGTTTAGCATTCAACAACCGAGCAGCGATATTCAACAAGCTTTCTGCAAACTCCTAAATTTTTTGAACCGTATAATTCATCGGGTTCATTTCACGACGTATGTCTGGATCTGAACACGAACAGATCTCTCAACTTCGTGCCTTCCTGAATCGCCGGGTCATCGGTCAGGAGGGTTTGACCCTCAGGCTGTTGATTGCCTTGTTAGCCGACGGGCACCTTCTTGTAGAAGGCGCGCCAGGACTGGCCAAAACCACGGCCATCAAAACTCTCGCCACAGGGTTGGAGGCCGATTTCCATCGAATCCAATTCACTCCTGATCTCTTGCCGGCAGACATCACCGGTACAGATATCTATCGTCCCCAAGACGGGTCTTTCAAATTCCAACCCGGTCCCATTTTCCACAACCTCGTTCTGGCGGACGAAATTAACCGGGCTCCTGCTAAAGTTCAAGCCGCCTTGTTGGAAGCCATGGGTGAGCATCAGGTCACCATTGGTCCGACTAGTTATCCCTTGCCGGAATTATTTTTGGTCATGGCCACACAAAATCCTATTGAGCAGGAAGGCACGTACCCACTTCCTGAAGCCCAATTAGATCGGTTCCTCCTGTATGTTCGCGTTCACTATCCGTCGGTAGACAGTGAGCGTCGAATCGCGGAACTGGTCAGAAATCAGACCAAGTCCAGATCTCTGGACCCCACTGACCAGGTCTCGCCCATTCCCCAAGCAGTCTTATTCGCGGCGCGGCAGCACATCTGGAATGTTCATCTCGCACCGACCTTGGAAGAATATATCGTTCAACTTGTGGTGGCGACTCGAGATCCGGCTCCCTATAGCGACACCTTGAAACGATGGGTGCGTTTTGGGGCCAGCCCAAGAGCGACTATCGGGTTGGAGCGATGTGCCAGAGCGCATGCCTGGCTAGAGGGACGGGATTATGTGTCCCCGGAAGATATTCAGGCCATCGCCCCGGATGTGTTGCGCCATCGCATCTTGCTCACCTTTGAAGCTGAGGCCGAAGGCATCACGACAGATTATGTGGTGTCTGAGATTATCAATCATGTGGCCGTTCCGTAACCGCGCACGAACACCTGTCCCTGTAGCAACCCCATCGGAATACAACGCCTTCCGAGGAGTCCGCGTCCACCTGAAAGATCTTATTCAGGTGGGCCATCATCTTTCCAATGTGAACGTACATAGCAGAACTCGGTCTCATGCCTTGTTAGCTGGAGGTGAGCGTTCACCCTTTAAAGGGCGCGGCATTGATTTTGAGGAAACACGTCGTTATCAACCTGGCGATGATGTACGGTTAATGGATTGGCGGGTGACTGCTCGAACCAATGAACCACATTTGAAGGTGTTTCGAGAGGAACGCGAGCGTCCGGTGTTTATGGTCGTTGATGATCGACAAACCATGCATTTCGGGACCAAGGTAGCGTTTAAGTCTGTAGTGGCCGCACAAGCAGCAGCCGTATTGGGCTGGGCGTCGCATGCCAGAGGAGATCGAGTGGGCGGTATTGTCTTTGCTGAATCTGATCATGTGGAATTGCGTCCAAAGGGTGGGCGCAGGGGCATACTGCAATTGCTCAATGTCCTAGCTCATCGATCCAGTACATTTCAGGTGAGCAATCCCGCCCCCGGCGATTCGGCGGTGGCCGTTCGATTAGCGCTTAATCGCATACTCAAAGCGGCTCGACCGGGAAGTCTCATTTTTCTGTTCAGCGATTTTCGAGAGTGGGATGATCAGTCGAAGATGATGTTGCGTCAACTTGGAGCCCATCATGAGGTCGTTGCCATGTTTATCTATGATGTGGTGGAACACGTTGCTCCACCTCCCGGCTCCTATCCTATTACGGATGGACATGCTCATGGCGTCTTGCACACCCATTCATCACGGGTCATTCAAGGCTATGCTCAAGCCTTTCAGACGCGGTATGAAGAAGTCCGACGCCTGTGCCGTTCGCAGGGAATCGGGTTTGTTCCGTTGGTGACTCATGAACATATTCCTACGCAACTGACCAAGGGGTTCCAAGTATTAGGGAGTGCTCGAAGTGCCAACCGTTCTGGGATAGCAGGAGTCGTTTGACATGCCAAACGCTTCAGATCCATTGCAAGAGTTACGCGATGTCCATATGCCAGACCCCATTTCCTGGTGGCCTCCAGCCATTGGATGGTGGATGATCGTGGTTCTATCAGTCCTTGTGGTGGGCCTGTTTTTTTGGGCAAGAGCTCATCGCAAACGGTCACAACCCCGGCGAGTCGCGTTAGCTCAACTCAAACAAGTCAAACAACAGTATGTACTACATGCCGATAATCAGTGGGTTATCACAGAGGTATCACATCTCCTGCGTCGTTATGCACTCGCCGTGTTCTCCCGGTCTCAGGTCGCGGGTCTGTCAGGGCAATCCTGGCTAAAATTTTTGGATAAGACTGGCGACACGAATCAATTTTCAGAAGGGCCAGGTCAGTCATTGCTGTCCGGTCCCTATCAGGTGCAGGGATCTGCTTCGGTCGTAGACCTTCTTCCATTGGTTGAACGATGGATTCGAATTTCTTCAAGGAAACATTTGGGATGATGTCTTTGGTGTGGCCATGGATGTTCGCGTTGGGTGTGTTGCCTTGGCTTGTCAGACGTTGGGCTCCACCGGCTCCTGAGCAAGCAACTGCTGCCCTACGTGTCCCTCACTTTCAAGATATGGTTCAGTTTCAGTCAGTTCGCTCTGTCGACAACCATCAAGGTCGTTCCTCGGCCTGGTTGTGGTTCAGCATAGTGATATGGCTACTGCTGGTGTTGGCCTCAGCACGACCTCAGTGGGTCGGTGAACCTGTGGGACTGCCTACGAGTGGCCGGGATTTGATGTTGGCCGTGGACATTTCTGGCAGCATGGCTATTTCAGATTTCTCGGTCAATGGGCACGAAGTGACTCGTCTTGATGTTGTCAAACGCACAGCAGGAGAGTTTATTGCACGACGGTCAGGAGACCGAATGGGTCTCATTGTGTTTGGGTCGCAAGCCTACGTGCAAACACCACTGACATTTGATCGTAAGACCGTCAGTACGATGTTACACGAAACAGAAATCGGCCTGGCAGGTAAAGACACGGCCATCGGAGATGCGATTGGCCTAGCGGTCAAGCGGCTGAAAGAACAACCAGTAGGCAGTCGTGTTTTGGTGTTGCTGACCGACGGAGCAAATACTGCTGGAGAAGTTTCCCCAAAACAAGCAGGGAATTTAGCCAAAGAACAAGGCCTTCGGATCTATACGATAGGAGTTGGAGCAGATCGTATGGAAGTAGACTCGCTACTCGGGACACGAACGGTGAATCCCTCGCGTGATTTGGATGAAAATACCCTGCGACATCTTGCGCAATCAACAGGTGGGCTGTATCTCCGTGCAAAAAATACCAAAGGTTTGGCCGATGTGTATATGGAACTTGACCGTCTAGAGCCTGCTTCGACGGACACTGAACTCTTTCGTCCAAAGACTGAACTCTTCATCTGGCCGTTGGGGCTTGCTCTGGGTTGTTCTATTCTTCTTGCGATTGCCTTATTGATTCGGAATGGATTGTTCGTCGGTATGCCATGGCCGGCGAAGAACGTGAATCCAAGAACAGTGGTAGGACAATAAGATGGACGTTTTTCATTTTCTTCGACCAGAATGGTTGTGGGGATTTCTGCCTTTAGTGGGGTTGCTCGTATTCCTCGCTACGCATAGAGCCACAGCTCAATTATGGGAATCGGTGTGTGATGCGCATTTGTTACCGCATATGTTGGTTGGAACAACAGGCGCGAAGTCGAATAGCCCGATTATTTTTGTCGGCCTAGGTTGGACCTTGGCGCTGTTGGCATTAGCTGGTCCTGTATGGTCACAATTACCTCAGCCGGTTTTTCGCGCTGAATCGGCGTTGGTGATTGTCTTGGATGTGTCGCGCTCGATGGATGCTCAGGATGTGGCGCCATCACGGTTGACCCGTGCGAAACACAAAATTCTGGATATTCTACAGGCTCGTCAAGAAGGGCAAACGGCATTAGTCATTTTTGCAGGAGAATCCTTTGTTGTCTCCCCTCTGACGGATGATGCCCAGACCATGAAGGCCTTGGTTCAATCCTTAGAGACGAATCTCATGCCGGTACAAGGGAGTCGTCCAGACCTGGCTCTGCATCGGGGACAAGACTTATTAGAGCAAGCCGGGATTCCAGGAGGCGATCTCTTGCTCATCACGGATGGGAATGTGGAGTCTGCAACGTTGGAAACGCTCAAGCAGATAGTGCGCAAGGGACGAAAAATTTCAATCCTGGGTGTGGGGACGGAAGATGGGGCTCCGATCCCCGAAAAGGGAGGTTTCGTCAAAGATGCAAGCGGGGTTATTGTCGTGTCGAAAGTAGGACCAGCCTCTTTGCAAAGAGCCGCTCGGGTGGGGGGCGGTCGGTTTGCCATGATGACATTGGATGATAGTGATTTGGACCATGTCCTACCGTCAATAGATGCTCTAGAGCATGTGACTGCGATGGAGTCGATTCAACGGACGACAGATGTGTGGAGAGAAGAAGGTCCGTGGCTTGTGTTGGTGCTTTTGGTGGTTGTGCTCCCGGCGTTTCGTCGTGGCTGGTTGGGTGTGATACTGGCTGTTGTGTTTGTGCCGCACGTCAGCCAGGCGTTTTCATGGGAAGATGTGTGGGCGCGTCCCGATCAACAAGCAGTGAAGGCGTTGGAGCAGAAGAATCCTCAAGCGGCGGCGAGCCTGTTTGAACAGCCTGATTGGAAAGGAATTGCGCATTATCGTGTGGGTGACTATGAACAGGCTGAACAAGCTTTTTCCGGAATTGATTCGCCGAAAGGTCATTATAATCGAGGCAATGCTCTGGCAAAGTTAGGCAAGTATCAGGACGCGATGGCCTCATATCAAGCGGCAATCACGCAACAACCAGATCATGGGGATGCCCAACATAACTTGGACATCCTCAAAAAAATGTTAGAGGATCAGCAATCACAATCTTCGAAAGATAAGGAATCTGAATCGTCAGATGAATCTTCAGGAGACAAGCAGCAAGCTGGCGAGCAAGGGTCTCAGGATGAGCAGAGTCAGGGGCAGGGTGCTGACAAGGACGGCCAAGATGAAACGTCAGGGCAAACCTCTGCCAAGCAAGACAGAAATGATAATGAGACAGGTGGTTCATCTCACAACACGTCATCGCCATCAGAAAATGAAGAGTTAGCAGATGCTGATCAATCATCTTCTGGTGAGGAAAAAGATACGGATCTTCAGAAGCAGATGGCATCTGCTTCACAATCAGAAGGTATGGATGACCACAAAAAATCCGAACAAGCTCTCCAACAATGGCTTCGCCGAAGTGGATTGTTGAGAAGAAAAATTCTGCTGGAATATCGCCGTCGTTTGGAAGCAGGAACCGCAGTTGATGCGTCAGTGAGGCCGTGGTGAGGGGCGTGGGTATACAGATTTTTTACAACAACATCCCGGGCACGCCAATGAAAATTTTACATTGTCATTCCCGACATTTTTTTATCGGGAATCCATCTTGTTTTTCATCAGTCAAAAGCGGTTGGTATGTGGAATACGTCGAATGCGTTTACCCAACAGTAAGGTCCACACGATTTTCCGTGATGCCGGGTGTCGGCCCGGCGGCCGAGGCCCTTTTGTTTCGGCAAAAGGACCCAAAACCATTGACGCTCAGTCCGGCCACATTTGGATGGGACGGACGCAGGATGGAGAGCGGACCAACTCGCTGTGCTCAAACAGGGCCCGCCGAAT
>QIMB01000100.1 GCA_003233615.1 Nitrospirota bacterium | reverse complement strand
TTGAAGAATTTCATACGATTTTTCCTCTAGTCGTTGCAATACTTAGCCCTACTCATTAATGATGCGCTTTCTCAAATCCATCTCCCTCGCGCTCACCATTGTGCTCATGTTCGTCATGGGTTCGATCGAATTGAGCATGGCCTCTCATGCCATCGACCATCAGCATCATTCAGCGCAGACCCATACCACAGGGTATTTGTGCCTGGATGTGCGCAGCCGCACACACAATAGCCACTGATTCTCAGATCTTTGCTCCTCACGTTGCACGACTAGAAATCATACAGTCTTCGCCTTTTTCTTCCATTATTTCTCATACCCAGCTTTTTCTTCCGGCCCGAGCTCCGCCTTTCTAATCCTTTGCCGCTTCAACCAGCTCGCTCCTCGCTGCAGCCTAATAGCCTTTTGTACAAGCCGCAGTTGAAGGGTGGTAAGAATGTACGAACTGGTCCGGTTCCACACGTAGCTTGACGAAATCGTTGTACCTTCAGCTTTGATTCGGAGAACCTTCCATGAGAAAAAACATAGGCATTGTCGGTCTTTATCTTATCATCACACTTCTATTCCTGGGTGGATTGATTCCCCTTTCCTGGGGAATGGCCAGTCGACCGCCTCTCATTGGTAGTCCTGCACCGGATTTCCACCTCACCAGCTTGGCTGGAGTGAAGCATTCGCTAGACCAGTATCAAGGCCAAGTCGTTCTGCTCAATTTCTGGGCAACATGGTGTAAACCATGCACGAAGGAATGCCGGCCATGCAGACCACCTACGATGCCTTACGGGACCAAGGCTTTATCGTACTTGCGATCAATGAATTAGAAGACGTCCAGAAGGTTCGTGCCCACATTCAGGAACATCAACACACGTTCAAGGTCCTCCTGGACCCGGATAACCATGTGGCGAATCAGTATGGGGTTGTCGGTCTTCCCGTCAGTGTTTTTATTGACAAAACCGGACACGTCAAAAAGATAGTACAGGGTGGCCTGCTCACGGAACAGTCCATTCTTGAAACAGTTCGTCCATTACTCCAAGAAACAACGGTTGCCAGAAAATAACTCCACAACTATGAAGCGCGTGATTATTAGATTTTTCGCAATTGGCCTTGTCACTGTCTTTGTAGGGGTCAATGCCTGACTGCCTTTCCAAATGATGGGGCATGCCCATGCACATGCCCACCATCAAGCCGCCACCCATGCCACACCCCTATGCACACTGCTCTGCAGTGCCGGTCAAATAGCCCATCTGGCAGATCCAATGCCTCCATTGGCCCTGAGTTATATCTACAATCTTGAACTGACAAGATTTCATTCCCTTCTCGTTATCCATGTCTCACCCCTCCTTGCCCGCGGTCCCCCAGCTCTTTTGACGCCATTGCGCTTTTCCTAAATTGTCCCAGTTTTCTTGAGCGTTATATTCCTCATGACTTTCTCTATGAGAAGGAGAGGAGTGTAGATCATTGACGCCATGAAGACGCTTGAAAAATATGTGTCCATTTCCAAATAAAGGATCGTGTTCATGAAATGCAATCAATTCTTTACGCAATATATTTCCGCACTTCTTCTTTTCCCGCTTGTTTGTGTCGTCCTGCCTTTTGCGCCGGTTCAGGCCAGTTGTGGCTCGGCATCGTGCTTTCTCAATATCGGCAACCAGGCAAGCATTCAACCTGCCGGAAGCGCTAGAGTAGACATTGCCTATGCTTACATCCCCCAAAAAGACCCGCAAAATCGTGTGGCAGCAGTCAATATAGAAGGCAAAGAGCAAATCCTAGATGAGTACCAAGAATTTCAAACCATCAACCAGCAAATCCGTCTCAACGTGAATTACGGTATAACGGATAATTTTTCGCTTCAATTAACCGTACCGGTCATCTTTCGAGACCATGATCACCAGATTGAGGTGGGAGTCGAACCCGATTCTGGCCCAAACGAAGGGACGGGTGAGTTCGAAAATTTCGATGCCGCAGGAATTGGAGATATTCGTCTGATGGCCAAATACGGGTTCCTCCCCTCTCTCAGAAGTCTTTTCGTCATTGGTGCGGGAGTAGAATTTCCTACCGGAGAGTTTGAAGCCCGAAATTCTGAAGGGAACATTCAAGAGCCGACGCTACAGATCGGCCGTGGTGATTATGGGGTGGTCGGACAGGTGTACCAAGCCTATGAACTCATTCCTCATACACTCAATCAATTTTTCTCGTATACCTATCGACATACCTTTAAGAATAAATTTGATTATCAATTTGGCGATACCCATATTGTCACTGGCGGACTGATTTACAATGTGACCTCAGCCATTACTCTTTCAGGCCAACTGAATTGGATCTACAATGTCCATGATGGCTTTAAGAGTGCATTAGAACAGGCTGGAGGAGTTGGACCGGGGGGGCTGGCCGGTGAAACCGATATTGATGAAAACGTGCGAATGCGTCGAGTCCGTAATACTGGCTCTACCAACTTGCTCTTGACCCCAGGGATCACGGTGAATTTTAATGACAGCACCAGTTGGTATTTTTACTCTCAAATTCCACTGGTCCAAGACTTTAATGGAGGGCTGGAACAGGGCGTCAGTTTTCTCACAGGATTTGTCAAATTTTTTGATTTAAACAGCACGACATAACCATTCAATATAACGGGACCATGGTCACCTATACGCCTTTCAGTATGTGGACAAAAAATTCCCGATGCACCAATTGCATTTTTTTGTGCATGGGGCTTGTTCTCCTTATCCCTTTCTCCTTCGCCTATAGTATGGATCAACTCATAGAAGAAGAAATTGAAACGTTGGACGTCATTGAAGTGACCGGATCAGTAGTCGAACACATGCCAAGGGACATGAATTTTCCAGTTCCTGACATCCACACATATACACATCTCGGCCAGGTTATACGTCTATCCGGACCAGGATGGGCACTTAGCAAACCAATTCTAAGATCTTCAAGAATTCTTCTGGATCACGCCGCTGAAAACAGAAAGCTCCATACTCCCGTCCGACCATTGAACACCGCACGCCCGGCGTACCCACGACAAGCTCGTGAGCAGGGTTGGCACGGACGAGTCATCGTACGTTTGACAATTTCGGCTAACGGGACAGTGGAATCTGGCACGATCCACCAAAGTTCTGAGCATACGCTACTCGATGATCAAGCCATCAACGCTGCGACACAATGGACGTTTGAACCAGCGAAAAATGGAATTTTTCCCGTAGCCGCCACCGTTGATATTCCCATTCAATTTGATCTAGAACGGTAACGATTCCAAAGGATAGAGAGATGAATTCTATTCAACAAATTGGTGTCTTCTTGTTGTTAGCTATAGGGTCACTCATGGGTCCTCCATCCTTGAGCCATGCAGGAGAAGCACAAGACCTTCTCACTCAAGCCTATACGGCTTATCAACAGAAGCAATGGACTTCCGCCAAAGCCCCCTTGGAACGGGCCATCCATCTCTACCCCAACTATGCTGAAGCCCATCACCTCCTTGGCTTGGTATTGACTCAACTAGACCAACCGGAACAAGCCATTGCCGCACTGCAACAATCAGTCAAAGCCTATCCCTCTTTTGCGCAGGCGTATGTGGACTTAGGATTTGTCTTTCAAGATCAGGAAAATTTCGAGCAGGCGGAACAGGCTTTTCGTCAAGCCTCAACCATCTATCCCGATTACCTGGAAAGCTGGACGGCCCTTGCCGTACTCTTTGATCAGCGACAGCAAGCCGCCAAGGCGATCGATGCCCATCGACGGGTTTTGGAGTTGGACTCTCATCAACCTGATTCCCTCTATGGCCTGGCCTTTTGGTTCGTTCAACAGGGAAACCTTGAAAAGGCACAGCCGTATGTTGAGCAATTGACGACCCAGAACCCCAAACATGTGAATGGGTGGTTAATGACAGGATCATTGGCACAACACACACACCAGACAGAAAAAGCCATCGCCGCCTATCAACGGGTCGTAGCGCTTCAGCAACAACTCGTCGACCCCTATTTCAATCTGGGCATCTTGTATCAACAACAAAAGCAATACACCGAAGCGGCCGAAGCATTTAAAAATGTCCTACGCTTGGATAGCAACAATCCAGAAGCCCATATCAACTTAGGCGTGGTCTATACGGCTCTTGCCAAATTAAAGCAGGCGGAAGAACAGTACCAAGCTGCAATAGCCCTCAATCCTCGTTTATCAGAAGCCCATTACAACTTGGGGCTCCTCTATGAATTTCATCATAATGTGCCGAACAAAGCTCTGGAATATTACAAGGAATATGTCAAACTAGGCGGGAAAGATGAACGAATTGCCCAACTGCTGAAACGGGTCGGGTCGTGACAACGACATTTCCTAATCAACATTCGAATACCCGGATTTTTGTTCTCAGCGCATTGGGCAGCCTTCTGCTACATGGACTGCTCATGGTCGGCTTGGCCTATGTACCCAAATCTCAACTTATAGAAAAACAAGAAATCCCAACCGTTCAGGTTACCTTGTTGCCAGCATCACAAACCTCTCGGGTACCACCAGATTTGACGTACTCCCTCCAACCTCATGTCGTTATGCCAAAAACAACTCTCCGTCCTCTGCCTCCAAGACAACCCAATCAAGCACAACTACCACGACTTTTGCAGGCTTCACTGATGCCACCTGAAATAAAGCCGTCGCCTTTGACTCCAGCCTCACCGGCAAAATCTATTTTGCAAGATACTCGCGCCTCACAAGCCATGAAAGCCAGAAACATGATGAAGATGCGAGTTCCGGCACAGACTCAGCAGACCACATTTTCCTTGCTAGCCACGAACGCTCGAACACGCGCTGTCAATCGTGTCATGCCACCGATAACAACTGATAGGAAAGAACGCTCGACATATCAATCACTGCCCGTTCCCCCAAGATTGGCTAAAGCTCAGACACTCATCGCCACCCCACCTGCGCATACTGATTCAACGATTACCCACCCAACCATCATCTCTTCATCCAGGCCGATCTATCCACGAGTGGCAAGAGAGTCTGGCTGGAAAGGAACGACCATTGTTCGTACACTCATCGACACGAACGGCATTCCAAATCAAGTGAAGATTCGAAAAAGTTGTGGACATCCAACATTGGATCAGGCCGCACAAGATGCCGTGAAAAGCTGGAGATTTCAACCCGCTCAGGATGGGAACATCCCCATCACAAAATGGGTCGACATTCCCATTAAATTCAATCTCACCAGCTAACGATCGGACCAGCCGGAGAAAGCATATCAGAATGGGATTCCTGGACGTACTCATGGGCGGCGGATGGATGATGATTCCGATCTTCGGTTGCTCGCTCTTCGCGCTCACCGTCAGTATCGAACGTTTTATCTATTTTAAAAATTTTAGAGCCAGCCGCTTGGCGCCTAAGATGCTCTCGTTTATCGAACAAGAAAAATTCACTGATGCCCTCGCCATCGCTGAGAATCAACCCAGTCCTGTGCTTCGAGTCATTTCTACCGGGGTTGTCCAACGTACCCACTCCCCCACCAAAGCCATGGAAGCCACAGCCATAGCCGAACTGACAAAGATGAAACGCGGCCTTCCCGCATTGGATACGGTCATCACGCTCGGTCCGCTCTTGGGGCTTTTGGGGACCATCATCGGCATGATTGATTCATTTGACATCATGTCAGAGTCAGGCCTGGGCAATCCTCACGCAGTGACTGGAGGGATCGCTGAAGCACTGATCTGCACCGCAGCCGGAATTTTCGTCGCGGTCACAACGCTCATTCCGTACAATTATTTCTTAGCCCGCATGGAGCAAGAAACAGAAACAATCGAACATTATGCGACAAAGACAGAGGCCGCCCTCCAACCCAAAAACGTCCAGCCAATGCCATGAGAATCCCCGCTTCTGCTAAAAAGAAACCTCGCATTGAAATCATTCCCATGATCGACACCATGTTTTTTCTACTGGTGTTTTTCATGATTGCGACCTTGTCCATGACCCTTCAAAAGGGCATGCCAGTTACGCTTCCTCATGCCGACTCTTCAACAGATACGCTCACTGAAAATGTATCACTCACCCTGACCCATGAGGGTGCACTTTTTTACAACAAAGAGGCCATCACCTTACAGGAACTCGAAACCCGCCTGGCGAAGCTTCGGCAATCATCCTCCAAACCCTCTCTACTTATTAATGCCGATGAACAAGTCCCGCATGGTCGCGTTATTAAGGTCATGGATCTCATTCGACTCAGTGGGATCACAAGCATGGGCATCGCAACGAAACCTTCATCGGAGCCATAACATCACCAGGAACTCTCAATGCCAGGCTCTACCATTCCATTCAAGGTCTCTCTCTCCATCATTGTCCTTCTCAGCTTTTGGCCTATGCTCGTTTTGAGTCACCCGGCCGGGGATCTTTACCAACAAGCCCTTTCGGCCATTCAGGACAAAAACCTTCAACAGGCTGAATCTCTTCTCGAACAAGCGATCACCGAATTTCCAGCTTATGCTGAAGCCCATCATCTCCTGGGTATGGTGCAGTATCAGCGCACACAGGACGCAAACACAGCAATTACAGAACTCAAACAGGCCATCAACCTGAATCCCAGCTTTGCCCAAGCCCGTTATGATTTAGGGTTATTGCTCTTACAGCAAAAACAGATTGAAGAGGCTCAGCAACAATTCCAACAAGCCCTTACCCTTTACCAGGGATTTTGGGAAGCCCGGCTCACGCTGGCCAAAATTTTCGATCAGACCGGTGAGATCGACAAGGCCATTCAAGAATATGAAACGGTCCTCGTACAAGAGCCCTTGGCCACGGAAGCCCTTTTTCACTTGGCGTATCATCTGATGCAAAGAGAACAAGTCGATCGTGCCCGCGATCTCCTTATCCGTCTGACAACACACGATTCACAACATTCTGAAGGATGGTATTTACGAGGCCGCCTTGCCGAACAGCACCAGCAGTTTGATGAAGCTATCGAAGCCTACCACCAGGTCTTACAGAACACTCCAGACCATGTAGAAGCCCATTACAATCTTGGATTTCTCTATCAACAACACAACCAATCCCAAAAAGCTATTGAACACTTCCAGCGAGTCACACAGTTAAACTCCGCTGATGCCGAAGCCTATTTTAATGTAGGTGTCATTTTTGTTTCACAGAACCAATTCGACCAGGCGGAGGAAGCCTATCAAAACGGCATAGCTTTACAGCCCGATTCCTGGGAGCCTTTTATGAATTTCATAAAGAGGACCTGCAAAAGGCCAAATACCACTACCAAAAATACTTAGACTTGGGAGGTACTGACAAACGGATTCAAGAATTGCTGAAGTAGATACCCACGGGCTCACGCCGCGAGGCACTTCAAATTCAAGTTGCAGATGCCCTTTGTCCACTCGTTCTTGATGGTCCACGCACCACCAAATCATCGCCTCATTCAACCCTACGGACGAGGAGAAGAATCCAGGAGACCACAACACAGCGCCCCAATATGTTCTCTTGAGTTCAGGATACCAAAGTCGGGTTGCCGACTTACATTCGCTTTCATCTTGCCTACAATACGTGAGACCGCGTACTTCGGAGAAATCACCAGCACCACGTGAATATGGTCAATTTCCACACGCCATTGCTGCACTTCCACCTCAGGATGATTAACTTGGAATTGAGGTAATTCCTCCTGAACAAAGGTCTTGATCGCCCCTCGCAGAATGTGACGCCGATATTTGGAAATTCACACCGCATGATATTGATGTTGATGCGCACCATGGGCACTGAGGCGAACGTCCATGTCCCAGTGTCATCATAAACCCCTCATGTGGCAAGGAGTCGCCCGCCTTCAGCGGGAAGCGCTTTTTCACCCACGGGCTCACGCCACGTGGTCCTCCACGCTAGTTTTGATAGAATCGTCATGCGTTGGCGAATGAACGGCTTCACATAACCAGAGCAGACTTGTAACGAAAATCTCCAACCAGGTACACTGATTCATATGGAGGTGCCATGTTAAGAAAAATTAAATGGGTTTTTTTGTT
>QIMB01000410.1 GCA_003233615.1 Nitrospirota bacterium | reverse complement strand
TTCACGTTTTTTGCGTTTCATGATGGATATCCAACTTTTGTCCGAACAAAAGCCATTAGGATCCTCCCCGCGTCCAATGGCAATGAGAAGGACACAGCACCACACGGCTCACAGGACAAGAAATCCCTGACAACACTTGACAGAGAAGTTAGTCAACATCCAGTCGATTCCCAAAGCATTCGCGATAGAATTGACACGACACTTCCTTACCCTTTCTATACAACAACAAAAGTAGAAAAAGAAATTCTCGCGACCTTGCAATATTATTTAGAAACGTTTTCAATACATGGCTTGCCCGCTACGCGTGCAAACCTCTTTGTGGTAAGCGACCTTGAACATGGGCACATGCTCCTTCCTGCATTAGAGGACATTCAACACACAGTGAACGTGAGCGGAGTCAGCGTTTCTGACATTCACGTGACACAGCTCTCCAATACCGCACAATTCAATAGACGAGAGAGCCACTTGGCTCAGAAATCACACATCTGGTCTGCGCTTCCTGGCTATGCCAGCTTAAGGGTGGCATGATGGTTCCGCGCGTTCACATTGATCTCTCTGCACCAGGCATCAGTCATCTTCAGTTAACGCAGTTTGGTCTCAAACTTATCATTGCCGGAGGCATCGCCCTCACCGTATCCTTTTGGTGGATAGGCACAACCCTCCACGACAAAATCGATGTTCTGGCAGACCACACAGAGACAATCATCACTCAAACCAGACAAGTCGTGGCTCAAGCCACATCCAAGGGATTGGACTTGTCTGATCACGCAATTCAAAATATTCCACAACACATTTCTTTTGTGAAGCACGTGCGAGAACGTGTTGGATTTTCTTGGACACAATTACTCACAGACTTGGAGTCTGCGGTTCCTGGACGAGTAACGATGAGTACCGTATCTCTGGATGAAAAAACCAATACCGTCTTACTCAATGGCTCATCCCAATCACTCCAGGACTTAAACCGTTTCATTCATCAACTTGAAAAGCATCCAGCCTTCCACGATGTGATATTGACTCAACATGCGAAAAAGAAGAAGACGAAAAAGAAAACAGCCACGAGGCAATCGTTTATCATTTTCACGATGAACGTTTCTTATGATCCAACCCATGAATATTCTCAAACAATACAATCGTAGCTACTCATGATATCCTTGAACATTTTCAAACAGTCAAAAACCACTCTGCTGATCTCACAGCATCTCATACCATTGTGTATTATGGCTGTCTTGGCCGTGCTCTCTTCTGTCGGAATGTTTGTTCTGATGTTGTATCCTGCACAAGATCGCCTACATCATATGAGTGCACAGATTCAAGCGGTAGAAAAGGCTCACGCACAAACACAAGTTGCTACTCATACTCAAGCGATTATCTCTACGACGTGGAGCGCCCTTTCAGATTATCGAGGATTTACGGATCTGAGTTTAGATATTGCCGATTTGGCCAAACGCAACCATGTGGTCATCCCAGGTATGGGCTATAAGTTCAGACCGCTTGCTCACAAATTAGCAGCCCAAGGCACCTTTGCGTTCGAAGCCCAAGGCAACTATGCAGCCATACGGAAATTCATTTACGAACTAGAAAAGCGATGGCCATATCTGTTTATCGAAAAATTATCAGTGGAACGTTCAAAAAAAAATGACGGGGTACTCTTTAAGATGACCATATCAACATTTTTAAAAGAATTTCCCCAACTCCTCAAAAAGATAAAATCCTCATGACAAACCAACAAAAAGGCATTGTATTAGTCGGATTATTGGTCGCCTGGGGAGGCATAACGACATACCAAATGTGGGGATCCTCAGAATCAACCCCCAACAGTCTTTCTTCAAGTCTACAGCACGGGCGTTCGACTCTCCCTTCGGTCAAAGATCTCTCGTTAGCGCCAACGTTCCCTAATACCAGGAAAATTGTGACATTCTCTCAACCTCGCAATATATTCGCCCCAATTGGATTACGTCATGTGGTCGCGAAGCCAGTTATTCCCATCACGCCACCTGTAAGCCAAAAGCATGCCCCCTCGTCTCCTGCACCGCCTGGTCCATCGCCCGCAGAGCTCGCAGCACAGAGAGCCCGGGAGCAACTGAACCAATTTCGTTTTCTCGGATATTTGACCAAAAGAGGAGAAAGTCAAGCGTTCCTGACAAATGGACAAGCAATTTATATTGTGAAACAAGGAGAAATGTTGGACGGCCAAGTACAAGTCAACAAAATTGAGCCGGAAACCATTGTCTTGTCGACACAAATCTGGGAAACCGGCAATCACATTCAAGCCACTATTCCGTTAACTCCAGAAACTCGCAGCTAACCCTTATTGTATTTTTCCTCGTCAGTGCCCTATGCTTTACAATGGCCACCTTACGACGCACTCCCACAAATAAGAACCACCCTAAGATACGGATGTGGGTTTTTTTAATCATCGTCGTTCAATTATTATTGTGGCTCTCTCCCGGCCAAACTGCGATGTATCAATGCTATGACCAATCTGGAAGCACCGTGTTAACAGATAACCCGGTTCAACTGAAGGACTGCTCTGAAGTAGAGTCTTCTATCGTGCATATTCCCAGCTTGCCAAACAACATCGGCAATTCTTCTAATGATCACAGTCTTCATTCTCGTCACACTTCCAATGAGTATCGAGAAACTAGGAAAGAGTCTCCTCTTCAGAAAACACCTTCGACCTCGGACCAAGATAGAGAAATTACGATACCTCTTCAAAGGATGGGTGGCTCATTTGTCGTGCAAGCCAATCTCAATGGACAACGAACGGCCAATCTTATCGTCGATACAGGAGCCACAATGACGGTTCTCTCAACAAATATCGGCATTGATCTTGGCATTCTTGGAACAACTGATACGACATTGCTCACGATTAATACCGCAGGCGGTTCGGTTCAGGTCAATATGAGCTATCTGTCCTCTCTCCATGTTGGACGTGCCAAAGCCAAAAATGTCGCAGTGGCCATCCATGACCTTCCTGATATGCCTGAGCACATTGAGGGATTGTTAGGCATGTCGTTTCTGAAGCATTTCTTGATTACTCTAGATGCTGCACAAGCTCGTTTAATCCTTCGACCAACATCATCCTCCTAAGGCCTCACGAAACAACACAACGGGTTCATCTTGCGGGATGATCCAAATAAGCTGTGCCGAGATTCTTTGCAGATTGGTCGGGCCGAGGGGAGAGAAGTGGACCCTGATTCTTGGACAGCTCTCTAAGTGAAATTTCTGCCTCTCCTGACGCGGCTGTTTCAATCAGTGGTTGCGCGAAATAGACGGCATCGGGTGTCTGTCGGTTCAGCGACTGGTGAGGGCGTTCCGTATTATGAAATTGCACGTAGGCCGTAAGCCCTGCGCGGAGTGCAGCTGGGGTCTCATCGGCGTGTACGTAGACATCCTCGCAGGGGCTGTAAAATAAACTGTGTAACTGGTTATCATGACGGTTCCATTGACGAAGGAGGAATTGATGACCAGAGCCAAAACGCTAAGCAAAACCGATCAGCTGTTAGATGAACTGCTGGAAGGGTAGTGACTCACCGGAAGACATTTCGGGAAACATGGGCTTGTGAAACAACTGACGAAGCGGTTGGTGGAACGCGCCCTCCAGGCCGAACTCACGGAGCATGTAGGCTATGCCCCGCATGCCGCTGAGGGCCGAGGCTCCGGCAATACCCGCAATGGGCATTCCGCCAAAACGGTGCAGACGGCCAACGGGGATCTCCCGCTCGAGGTGCCCCGTGATCGCCAAGGCCGCTTTGAGCCGGTGTTGGTCCCGAAACGCCAACGGCGGCTGGAGGGCTTTGATGAGAAGGTGCTGGCCTTGTATGCCCGTGGCTTGACGACCCGAGACATTCAAGGGCACTTGGAGGAACTCTACGGCGTTGAGGTCTCCCCGACGCTCATTTCGACGATCACCGATGCGGTGTTGGAGGATGTCCGGACGTGGCAGAGTCGCCCGTTGGATGCGGTGTATCCCATTCTGTATGTCGATTGTCTCTTTGTGAAGTCTCGACAGGAGGGTATCGTCAAGAATAAAGCGGTGTATGTGGCCTTAGGCGTAAATCTGCAGGGTGAAAAAGAGCTGCTGGGCCTGTGGGTGAGTGAGACAGAAGGAGCCAAGTTCTGGCTCTCGGTGTTTACGGAACTCCAGAGCCGAGGGATTGAAGATTGCTTCGTGGCCTGTGTCGATGGGCTCGGAGGATTACCGGAAGCCGTAGAGACAGTCTTTCCGCACACACAAGTCCAACTGTGCATCGTGCATAAGGTCAGGCAGTCCTTACGGTATGTGGTCTGGAAAGAGCGGCGAGCCGTGGCCCGAGATCTGCGAGCCATGTATGGAGCACCCAGTCTTGCTGAGGCCGAAGACGCGTTGGAGCAGTTTGCGCTCACTTGGGATCCGCACTATCCAACGATTAGCACGAATTAGCGGCGAGACTGGACCCGGCTCACTGTCTTCTTTGATTATCCGAAAGAAATTCGGAAAGTCATTTATACCACCAATGCGATTGAGTCCCTGAATTTTTCGTTACGCAAGGTGCTAAAAAGTCGAGGGGCGTTTCCGACTGATGAATCCATTCTCAAAGTGCTCTATCTCGGGATGCAGCGGATTGCGAAGAAATGGACGGCCCCTATTCCAGATTGGAAACGGGCTCTCAACCAGTTTGCCATTCTCCTAGGCGACCGAGTGCCAACACTGTAATTCACAAATCAGTTACACAGATAACTTGACAGGCCCGTTGCCACCAGGCCCATCATGCCTAGATTCGTATGAGGCATATCCCCACCCCCTTCGTAATTCAGCCCATTGTCTCCTGGGCCTCGGCAGGTCTCCATGAAGCGGCCGGAGGGGTCGAAGGAAGCCTCGATCAGGTGTTGGTAATCGGCAACTGCAGCATAAAAATAAGCCTGATTATCTGTATAGACGGCAATGCTCATGCGCAGCATGGTGCCTAGGGTGGCCCAGTTGCTAAGACCGACATTTTGTCCAGTGGTGGCCTCCGGACAGCTATGGCAAACTGCCTGAGCCCTGCCATAAACCACATTGAGTAAAAAATTAGTAAATTGATCCTGATCCGCCTGGTTCCAACCATTATAGGTGTCACGGATAATCTCCGCCGCAAAAACAAAGCGGGGGAATTGAGTCAAGCCCAAAGTTAGTTGGAATTCGTCACGGCTCCCAGGGTAATGTTATGCGACTTTCCGTGTCGTGGTCGTCTCCAATCGCAGTTCCCGTTTCAGCGCCTCGCGTAGCCGCGGTAGGTGCTGATAGCCCTTCACCTTGCGCAGTCGCGGCTCGATATCTAACAACGCAGTGGCCAACCATCTCTGTCGTTGATTCGAGTTTGTCCACCGATCTACCTGCGCACACCGTTCTTCCACCAAGGCATTGATCGACTCCAGACAATTCGTCGTTTTGAAGGAGAGGCCGAGAAGTGCAAATACGCCTAACCGATGCACGGTCAACGTTTCCTCAAGGCCTTCGGCCCAGCTCCGCGCTGCGGATTGGTTTCGACTCTCGAGTTCCTGCTGGAGACGACCGAGCGCGGTCTTGGCTTCTGTATACGTCGGACGTTGATACGCCCGTTGAAGCCGTCGACGCCAGGCCGCCTGTTCGCCTTTGGGTAAATGGCGCACGACATTCTCGCGCTTATGCCACTGACAGCGTTGCACAACGGCGGTCGAACCCCACGCCTGTCGTACGGCTGCACGCAACCCTTTGCCCCCATCGATGATCACCAAGAGGCCTTGGGAATCGTCGAGGCCACGCTCTCCCAACGAGCGGAGGAACGGCGTCAAAACCGTCTCGTTTTCCGTCCCCGTTTCGACAAACCCTAGCACAGGCTTCTCCCCTGTGAGGGTAATCCCCACTGCGATCACCATCGTCATGTCGGCGAACATCTTGCCATCGAGAAAGACCGCCACCAAATCCAGGTCCCTGAGCTCACGCTCGTGTAACGCCTGCAATTGCTTCGCACTGGCTTGCACAAACGTTCTCGACACGGTCGAACTCGACAGGCCAATCGCACCCGGAACCGCCTCGGCGGCGGCTTCATAATTCCGACACGAAATCCCATACAGCACACGCTTCAGGAGGAGCTCATCAAGCTGCCCCGAGCCGCGGAGATGAGCCCGTATCTGTAAGGGTATTTCGCCACCAGCCACGTGCTGGACGCGCGGGAGCCGAAGCGGATGTCGCTGGCCCGCGAGTCGGACACTCCCAGGATTACTCCCTGAGCGGCGGCCAGGAAACGCGGTGGATTTCCGTGTATACCTTGCCCCGGCCAGCAAACAGACCTCCTCCTCCAAGAGTTCGTGAATCCGCATCAGACCCAAGGGAATGAGGGCCTGAATGCACTCAAGCTTACAGTTCACCTCAAAGGCTTCATACTGCTCCGGGCGGAGGACCTGGACCGGCCCCAACCGCCGGGTCTTCTTGCTTCTCTTCCTCGATTTCGCAATACTGCTCATGAAGTGGTTCCTTTCTGTTTTGTGGTCCTGATGACATTCTTGGTCGAATGCCATCTCACCACAGGGAAGGGAGTCACTTCAAATTCCACCTAACATTAGCACTCATTCGTTCTTCAATCTATAGCACAAAACGTTTCCTATGATTACCACCAATCAGGAGAACCTACTTCTCCGTTTCTCGGATTTTTAATAGGATGGTCTTTCTTCGTGACCCTCAAGCTAGACAACCCAACTCCTCCCGACATTTCAATCTAACTGGAACTCTGATTTGTCAGACTCCTAGTCCCTTCAAACCGTACTGGCTTCTAAATCGATCAACACCTGCACAGGAAAGACTGAATGCTATAATTTGCGGAATTTGAATGGATAATGGATTTCCAAAAAGCCATTCGGTGAGAAGTAACGAGCCAACACCATTTATGGTGGCCAACTCTGGGAAAGACCTTGCACCTGATTTGTTAATCTTCTCCTTCCCCAGGCTATGCTAAGGTTTCATGTCAAAGAATGCGCATTTTCTACTTACACCTTTGAGTGACCTGGTCAAGCTATTTAGGACACCCCAGTTAAGCCACGTTTTTCATGATCACCAATTGACTCTCAAAGTCATTGGGACTGATGTAGTCCAGGTATGCATGCAACCGAGATCGGTTATAAAACATGGCGATGTCATTCAACACATCTTGTTGGGCTTCATACCGCGTCTGGTAGCTACACCACTGCACGCGTTCTTGTTTCAAAGACCCAAAGAAACTCTCAACCACGGCATTATCCCAACAATTTCCCCGACGGCTCATGCTGCCTTGAAGCCCGTGGGCTTTGAG